>NZ_JBHWMB010000041.1:0-18905 GCF_042730015.1 Streptomyces sp. NPDC059957
GCCGGGCGGCGCGGGGTCGAGCGGCCCCTGCCCCGGGTGGCGCACCGTCGGCGCGGCCGGCCCGGGCAGCAGCACCCGGGCGGTCGGCCGCACGGCCGGAGCGGGGGCCGGCATCGATGCCGAGGGCCGCGCCGCGGGGGGCCTCGGCCGCGACCCGGCCGGAACGCACAGGTCGACCCGGGCGCCGCGCCCGTGGCCGTCTCCTGCGACCGCCACGTGACCGTGCAGCGGGCAGAGCGCCGCCACCAGGCCGGCACCGGCGAAGTACTGCCAAGCGGTCACCGCGCGTTCTCCCGATTCAGCAGCAGGGATGGGGGCTATGCCTGAAGAAACGATCACGGCGGTGGTTCGATACGCGCCGGACAGGTCAAGATCGGCCCTCGGCGGCCCACGGCGGCCCTCGGCGGCCCACTTCGGGCCACACCGGATCCGGGCCGGGCGGCCGCCCGGCCCGGATCCGTACCGGCGGGCGTGCCGGAGCGCACCACCCCACCGCGCCGCCACGCGCCCTCTCCCCCGCACCCCCGCGGCCGGCGTTCACCCACACGGCCCACTCCGCCACGGCGCGGCCCGCTCCCCCCGCCGATGATCGGAGAACCCGATCCCGCAGCTCAGCAGGGTCGCCCCGGGGAGCACAGGGACGGTGTCAGGTGGACGCGGACGGCTCGCAGACCCTCGAAGCACAGGTCGACGCCCTGATGGACGGCCTTCGGGCCGACCTGGAACGGCTCGCCTCCATACCCTCGGTCGCCTTCCCCGGATACCCGGCGGAGCCGGTCCTGGAGGCGCACGACCTGATCGTCTCCCTGCTGCGCGAGGCGGGCGTCCCCACCATCGAGCGGATCGACCTCCCCGACACCGCCCCGGTCGTCTACGGCGAGATCCCGCCCCCGCACCCGGACGCACCGACCGTCCTGCTGTACGGGCACTACGACGTCCAGCCCGCCGGCAACCCCACCTTGTGGCTCTCCCCGCCCTTCGAGCCGACCCCCGTCCCCGGGGTTCCCGGAGCCCTGCGGGCGCGCGGGATCGCCGACGACAAGTCGAACGTGATCGCGCACCTGGGCATGCTCCGGGTCTACGGCGGCCGCCCGCCCGTCGGGATCAAGCTGGTGATCGAGGGGCAGGAGGAGTACGGCAGCCCCTTCGACGACTACCCGCCCACCGATCCGGACCGGTTCGCCTGCGACGCGATGGTCATCGCCGACCTCGGCAACCTGCGGCCCGGCACCCCGACCCTGACCACCGGTCTGCGCGGGGCCTGCGAGGTCGTGGTGGAGGTGCGCACCCTCGCGGAGGCCCGGCACAGCGGGGAGTTCGGCGGAGCCGCCCCCGACGCCCTGCTGGTCCTGCTGCGGGCGCTGGCCACCCTGCACGACGAGCACGGGGACGTGGCGGTGCCCGGGCTGCGCCGCGAACCCTGGGAGGGGACGACCTACACCGAGGAGGAGTTCCGCGAGCTGGCTTCCGTCCGGGACGGGATGCCGCTGATCGGCACCGGCTCGCTCGGCGAGCGGCTGTGGAGCGGACCCGCCGTGACCGTCATCGGGCTGGACGCCCCGGACGTGGCGGGCGCCGCCTCCGCCGTGGTCCCGTACGCGCGGGCCAAGCTGAACCTGCGCTTCCACCCCCTCCAGGACCCGAAGGAGGCCCGGACCGCGCTCGTGAAGCACCTGCGCGCGCAGCGCCCCTTCGGGATCCCGCTCACCGTCACCCCGGGCGACACCGGCCCCGGCTTCGAGGCGCGGACGGGCGGGCCGGCGTACCGGGCGGCCCTGACCGCGCTGAAGGAGGCCTGGGGCACCGAGGCCTCCTACGTGGCCACGGGCGGCTCCATCCCGCTGGTGAACGGCCTCGCGCGGGCGGCTCCGGGGGCGGAGGTGCTGCTGTTCGGCGCCCAGGACAGCATGTGCAATCTGCACGCGCCGAACGAGCGGGTGCTGCTGTCGGAGGTGCGCAACACGGTGGTGGCGATGGCCGCCTTCGTCCGGGAGTACGCGGCGGACTTCGGCGCGGCCCGGGCCCCGAAGTCCTCGGGAGGCGAACAGTGACCACCACGCCCCCGGCCCCGCCCCAGATCCCGACCGTGCAGGAGCCGCCGGAGGAGCCCGCGCCCGCACGGAAGTTCTCCTTCCCCAGCGCGCTGACCATCCTGGCCATCGTCACCGTCGCCATCTGGCTGCTGGCCTTCCTCGTCCCGGCCGGGCAGTACGACCGCAACGACAGCGGCTCGCCCGTCGCCGGCACGTACCACCGGGTCGACGGCACCCAGAGCTTCACCGATCGCCTGAACGACCTGTTCCTCTCCCCCGTCAACGGGCTCTACGGCCTCCAGGACCCCAAGACCGGCCAGGTCGGCCCCACCTTCAGCGGTGATCTGTACGGCAGCGCGGGCGTGTTCCTCTTCGTGCTCGCCATCGGCGCCTTCATCACCGTGGTGTTCGCCACCGGGGCCCTCGACCGCGGCATCGCCCGCCTCGCCCACCGCCTGCGCGACCGCGGGGCGCTGCTGATCGCGGCCGTGATGGTGGTCTTCTCGATCCTGGGCACCGTGGAGGGCTTCGCGGAGGAGACCCTCGGGTTCTACGGACTGCTCGTGCCGATGATGCTGGCCCTCGGCTACGACCGGCTGGTCGCCGTCGGTGCCGCCATCCTCGGGGCGGGCGTCGGCGTGCTCTGCTCGACGGTGAACCCGTTCGCGACCGGTGTGGCCTCCTCGGCGGCCGACATCTCGCTCGGCGACGGGATCGGGCTGCGGTTCCTCATGTGGATCGTGCTGACCACCGTGACCGTGCTCTACGTGATCCGGTACGCGCGACGGGTCCAGAAGGACCCCTCCAAGTCGATCTGCGGGTTCCTGCCCGGGGACCGGGAGCAGAAGGCCACCGACGCCGACGAGGTGGAACCGGAGCTGACCGGGCTGCACAAGACCGTGCTGGTCCTGCTGGTCCTCGTCTTCGCCTTCATGATCTTCTCGGTGGTGCCCTGGTCGAGCGCGCTCACCGGCGACGCGGACGCGACCCCGTACGCCTGGGAACTGGACTGGTCCTTCGCGCAGTTGGCGGCGCTGTTCATCTGTGCGGCCGTGCTGATCGGCCTGGTCGCCCGGATGGGCGAGGCCAAGCTCAGCTCCACGATCATCCAGGGCGCGGCCGACTTCATCTCGCCCGCCCTGGTCATCATGCTGGCGCGCGGGGTCACGGTCATCATGAACAACTCGAAGATCACCGACACCGTGCTGCACTCCATCGAGGGTGTGGTGAAGGGGACTTCGTCCGGGATCTTCGCGATCATCGTCTTCCTCGTGAACCTCCCGCTCGCCTTCCTGATCCCCTCCACCTCCGGGCACGCCACGCTCACCATGCCGATCCTGGCCCCGCTCGCCGACTTCGCGGGCGTCTCCCGCGCGCTGATGGTGACGGCCTGGCAGTCGGCGAGCGGCTGGATGAACCTCTGGGTCCCCACCACGGCCGTCACCATCGGCGGTGTCGCACTGGCCAAGGTCGGCTACGACAAGTACCTGCGCTTCGTCTGGCCGTTGCTCGGCATCCTCTTCGTGCTGATCTGCGGGTTCCTGGCCCTGGGCGCCGCGATGTGACGACGCCGGCCCACCTTCCCGTCAGTGCCGCCGGACGACGACGAAGTCGGCCAGGGCGGTGAGCTGTTCGCGGACATCTTCGGGCAGGAACACCGTGTCGAGGGCTTCGAGGGCCGTGTCGTACTGCCGCCTCGCCTCGTCGACGGTCCAGTAGCGGCCTCCGGCCTCCTCGATCAGGGCGGCCCGGAGCGCGAAATCCCCCTCGTCGAAGAGCTCGTCCGGCGCGGAACCGGTGGCTCCGGCGGCCGCGGCGGCTGCGGCGTCGGCGGCGAGCAGCGCGGCGAGGTGCTCCGCGGCCGGCCCGCCGGCCTGGAGCGCCGCGCACACCGGCAGCGACTTCTTGCGCTGCTTGAGGTCGCTCCACGCCGCTTTGCCGGTCTCTTCCGGCGTCCCCCAGATGCCGAGCAGGTCGTCGACGGCCTGGAAGGCGAGGCCGAGGTGGTATCCGTAGCGCTCCAGGGCGTCGGCGGTCGTGTCGTCGGCGCCGCCCAGTACGGCGCCTATGGAGACGGCGCAGGCCAGCAGGGCACCGGTCTTGTTGCCCTCCATCTCCAGGCATTCGGCGACCGTCACCCGGTCGCGCTGCTCGAAGGACATGTCCTGGGCCTGGCCGTCGATCAGCTTGCGGGTCGCGGTGTTCAGCCGGCGGGTGGCGCGGGTCGACTCGTCCGTGCCCAGATCCAGCAGCACCTCACTGGCCAGCGCCAACAGCGCGTCGCCGACCAGGATCGCCTGCGCCGGGCCGTGCACCTTCCAGACCGTGTCGCGGTGGCGGCGCTGCTCGTCGCCGTCCATGAAGTCGTCGTGCAGCAGCGAGAAGTTGTGCACGAGCTCGACGGCGACCGCCCCGGTCACTCCCGCCTCGGGCGGGGCGCCCGCGGCTTCGGCGGAGATCAGCGCGAGGGCGGACCGGAGGGCTTTGCCGCCGTCGCCGTCCGAGGGGTTGCCCTCGGCGTCGATCCAGCCGAAGTGGTAGGCGGCGATGGTGTTCATGGGCGGTGCCAGCCGTTCGACGGCCTCGCGCAGCGCCGGCGTGGACAGGTTGCGCCCCCGCTCCAGCAGACCCGGTACCTCGAGGCGGATCCTCGGCTTCACATCCAGACGGTTCACGCTGTCTCCTCCCATAGGGGCCGGGCGCGTGCGGCCGGGCCATTTGCTCGTACAGGTCGTTCTCGTCCGGTGACCGCGGCATCGTGCTTGCGCGCGCGGGCGGCCTCGCCGGTGGTCACGTTCGCGTTCACGGCCGCAGCAACCCGCTGAGCAGCGAGCCGAGGATCCGCCGGCCCTCCTGGGTCAGGACGGACTCCGCGTGGAACTGCACGGAGGCGAAGTGCCGGCCCCCCAGGGCGTGCACTTCTCCGGTGTCCCGGTCCCGGCTCACGGTCACCCGGCCGTACTCGGGATGGTCGAGGACGTCGGCCTCGGCGCGGGCGGCGAACGTGTTGTAGAAGCCCACCCGTTCGCGCCCGCCCAGCAGGTCGATCTCGCGCTGCACGCCCTGGTTGGGTGTCTCGCGGCGGACCAGGCCGAGACCGAGGAACCCGCTCAGCACCTGGTGGCTCAGGCACACCCCCAGGAAGGGCCGCTCCCCCGCGAGCAGCCGGGACACCTCGGCCCTGAGGTGCGCGATCTTCGGGTGCGCGAGGTTTCCGGGGTCGCCCGGTCCGGGGCCCAGGACCACCAGGTCGTGCGCCGCGGTGTCGTAGGGCTCGTCGAACCGCCGTACGGTGACCTCCGCGCCGAGGGAGCCGATCAGCTGGGCGAGCATCGCCGTGAAGGTGTCCTCGGCGTCGACGACGAGGACCCGGCGCCCCGCCAGTTCGGCGGCGGGCCCGTTCCGGCCGCCCGGGTCGTCCAGCCAGAACCCGGCGACGCTCTCGTTGCGCAGGGCGAGTGCGGCGCGGACCTCGGGATGGCCGGCGAAGCGGTTGGCGGCGGGGCCGGTCAGGGCCGCGAGCAGCCCGGCCGCCTTGGCCCGGGTCTCGCGCGCCTCGGCTTCGGGGTCGGAGTGGCGTACCAGCGTGGCTCCGACGCCGAGGCGCAGCCGGCCGTCGACGGCGATGTCCGCCGTGCGGATCAGGATGGCGGAGTCCAGGCTCCGGGCGCCCGAGGCGTCGCTCCCGATGAGCGCGGCGACGCCGCTGTAGTAGCCGCGTCCGGTGGTCTCGTGGCGGCTGATCACCCGGGCGGCGTTCTCCAGCGGTGCGCCGGTCACCGTCGGGGCGAACAGGGTCTCCCGGAGGATGTCGCGGACGTCCAGGTCGGTGCTGCCCTCGATGAGGTACTCGGTGTGCGCGAGCCGGGTCATCTCCTTGAGGTAGGGGCCGATGAGCCGCCCGCCGGACCGGCAGAGGCGGGACATCATCTTCAGCTCCTCGTCGACGACCATGTACAGCTCGTCGGCTTCCTTCCGGTCCGTCAGGAACGCCAGGACGCCGTCGAGGGTGGGGCCGTCCGGGGGGTAGCAGTAGGTGCCGCTGATGGGGTTCATCACCGCGGTGCCGCCCCGGACGCTGATGTGGCGTTCGGGGGTGGCACCGATGAGCATCCGGTCGCCGGTGTGGACGAGGAAGGTCCAGTAGGCCCCTGCCTCCCGTTCGAGGAGGCGGCGGAAGAAGGACAGGGCGCCGACGACCGAGCAGTCCGGCAGCCAGGCCGTGAACGTCCTCTTGATCACGAAGTTCGCGCCTTCGCCGCTGCCGATCTCGTCGGCGACCACCCGGCGCACGAGGTCCGCGTACGCCTCGTCCGAGAGGTCGAACTCCTCGGCTTCGACCTTGACCGGATCGTCGGGCAGCCGGCGCAGGGCCGTGGCGAGCGGGAGGTTCTGCCGGTCGGTGACGGTCAGCGCGATCAGCGGCTCGCCGTCGTCGAGGGCGGCGTACCCGCGCTCGGTGATCTGCCGGTACGGCACCAGGGCGAGTAGCTCGCCCCCGCCGGCCGGGGCGGTGGGGGCCGTGTCGTGGCCCTTGGGGTCCGCGGGCACCCTGGGCTCCGTGAGCGGGAGGTCGGCCAGCGTGGCGCAGGTGGCCGTATGGCCCAGCAGTACTTCCAGGGTTCCCGGAGCCGTGGATTCCGGGCGGTACAGCAGGGCGAAGGCCCCCACGGAGCCGTCCAGGACCCGGGCGAGGAGGTCCGGGTCCGCGGTGGTGCCCGTACCGGCCGCGGTCCGGCCGGTCCCGGTCACCGCCGCTCCCCTGTGGGTACGGCGGCGAGCGCCTCGCACAGGGAGGCCGTGGTGACGACGGCGGCTGCCCGCTCGGCCGCGTACGTCAGGGCGATCCGGTGGTAGGAGGCGGAGAAGTCCGCGACGGCGTCGCCCACCAGGAAGGGCTGGATGTCCCGCGTGAAGGCGTCCACGACCGTCATCAGGACCCCCACGTGCGCGTAGACCCCGCAGATGACGAGCTGGTCGCGGCCTTCGGACCGCATCCGTTCCTGCAGGCCGGAGTTGAAGAAGGCGCTGTAGCGCCACTTGGTGAACATCCAGTCGCCCGGGGCCGGTTCGAGTCCCGCGACGAGTCGGCGGTGCTCCGGCGCGGTGCGCATTCCGGGGCCCCAGAAGTCCGCGAGCAGGCCCCGTTCCTCGGTCGTCATCCCGCCGGGCTGTGCCGTGTAGGCGACGGGGATGCCGAGTTCGGCGCAGCGTTCGCGCAGCAGGATCACATTGCTCACGAGGGGGTCCCGGGGCGAGGTTCCCTGCTCGAACGGCCGGAGGAAGTACTCCTGCATGTCGTGGACGAGCAGTACGGCACGCCGCGGGTCCACCTGCCAGCCGACCACCGACGGAGGGAAGTCACCGGGCAGGGGCATCGGGTAGGGATCGATGGAAGGCAGTCCTGCCATGCGCTGGCCGGTCCTTTCGGGATGCGGTCGGTGGACGGAGCGGACCCGGTCGGGGGCCGCGCCGGCGGTGGAGCGGGTGCGGGTAGGAGGCGCGTGGGTTCGGCAGGCGGCGGGTTCGGCAGGGGGCTACACCCCGAGGGTCGCGCCGCCGTCGACGGTGAGGCCCTGCAGGGTGATGTGCCCGGCCTCGTCGGACAGCAGGAAGAGGACGGCGTGGGCGACGTCCTGCGTGCTCGCCACCTTTCCCAGCGGTATGCCGGTCCGGTAGGCGTCCGGGTCCCCCTTCACCGAGGCGGCGACCGCACTCCCGTCGGGGTGCATGCCGTGCAGCATCAGGGTGTCCGTGGAGCCGGGGGCGACCACGTTGCAGCGGACGCCGTACCGGGCGGCTTCCAGGCCCATGCTCTTGGTGAAGGCGATCGCCGCCGCCTTGGAGGCGGCGTAGGCGGCCATGTGCGAGCGGGCGGTGCTCGCGGCGTTCGACGCGACCGTGACGATCGAGCCCCTGCGGCGCGCCATCATGCGGCCGACCACCGCGCGGGACACGAAGAAGACCCCGTTCGCGTTGACCGCGAAGGTGAGGTACCAGTCCTGGTCGCTCAGGTCCGTGACCTCTCCGAGGCGGAGCACCCCGGCGGCGTTCACCAGGTAGTCGATGGGCCCCAGTTGCTCCTCCACCGCCTCGATCACGGCTTCGACGTCGGCGCTGGAGGTCACGTCCGCCGGGTGGCCCCGTACGGACAGGCCTTCGGCGGCGAGCTTCTCGACCGTTTCCCACAACTGCACGTTGTCCAGGTCCACGGCGGCGACCACCCGGCCCTGCTCGGCGAGCAGCCGGACCACGGCCGAACCGATGCCGCCGGCCGCGCCGGTCACCACGGCCACCTTGCGGGCCGTCCCGTCACTCATTGCGTGGCCGTCGTCGCCGTGGGACGCAGGGCGGATACGTCGGCGAACTCTTCGGCCGCAAAGGACCGTTCGGCGTTCCCGCGCTCCCCCTCGGCTTCCCGCAGGGCCGCGATCTTCAGCTGGCGCACGAGCATGAAGAGTCCGTAGGTCACGATCAGGGCGATCGCCGGGGCCCCGACGATGTACGCCCACACGTGCCGGATGCCGAACCGCCGGCCCTCCACGATCATGTACGCACCGACGGCCGCCCAGACGAGTACCAGGTCCATGTAGACGAACTGGGACGCCAGATTGGTTGTCGAGTCGCGGAGGAAGTTCTCCACGACCCCCATCGCACCGGCGTCTGCGTTCTGCACGACGAAGGTGACCGCCATCGTCCCCATGACGCACAGACCGATCAGGGCGGACGCCCCGTACAGGAAGCACAGCGCGCGGTCCTTTCCGCGCACCTCACTCAAACGCGTCACAACTGCCTCCCAGGCATGGGTGTTTCCTGCGGCCGGGCGGCCGCCGGGTCATCGTTCGTAGCTGTAGTCGTCCAGGTCGAAGTGCCGGGCCCGCCAGGCCGCTTCGTAGGTGGAGGCGGGGCGGACGGCCGGCGCGTCCCCGTGCTCGTCGAGGTAGTAGCTGTTCGTTCCCTGGCAACTCGGGTCAAGGAAGACGGTGTTGCGCATGCGGCGCAGGTTCCTGCGGAAGGAGCCGTCGTGCTTCTCCGGACGGACGGCCACTTCCGTGGCACGGCGGCGGCGGGCTTCGCCGATCACCCGCAGGGCGTGGGTCACCTGGTAGTCGATCATTCCGAACCAGGACCCGCCGGTGAAGGAGTAGGGGCCGACGATGAACCACAGGTTCGGATAGCCCTTGACCGACGTGCCCTCGTACGTCTGGAACCGCTCGGTCTTCCAGAACTCCTTGAGGTCCCGGCCCCCTTGGCCGCGCAGTGGGAACGGGGGCAGGTTGTCGAGGACGTGGAACCCGGTGGCCAGGATCAGCACGTCGAAGTCCTGTTCCTCGCCGTCCGTGGTGCGGATGCCGGACGGGGTGATCTCCTCGATGGGCTCGGTGACGAGCTCGACGTTCTCGCGGGTGAAGGCGCGCCAGTAGCCCTTGCTCAGCGACGGCCGCTTGCAGCCCACCCGGTAGGAGGGCGTCAGCTTGCGCATCAGTGTGCGGTCGCCCTTGACCTGGCGCCGCAGGTAGAGCTTCGAAGCCGCTTCCCCGGCCTTCGCCAGGAAGGGGAAGCGCCGGTAGTGGACCATGGCGATCACGAAGCTGACCTCGGTCACGACGTCCGTGAGCAGCCGGATCGTGCGCTGCGTCGCCGGAACCTTGCGGAAGAGCCGGCGGACGGGCTCCGGCACCGCGAAGTCCGGCTTCGGGAGCAGCCAGATGGGGGTCCGCTGGTAGACGTGGAGCTGCTCCGTCCGGTCGGCGATCTCCGGGACGATCTGCACCGCCGAGGCCCCGGTGCCGATGACCCCCACCCGTTTGCCGTCCAGGTCCAGGGACTGGTCCCACTGCGCCGTGTGCACGAGGTCGCCCTTGAAGGTGTCGAGACCGGCGATGGCCGGCGTCTTGGGCTTGGTGAGCCACCCGGTGGCGCAGATGACGAAGCGCGCCGTCAGCGAGGTGCCGTCGCCGAGCACCACCTTCCACAGGTGCGCCGATTCGCTGTAGGAAGCACGGTCGACCCTGGAGTTGAAGCGCAGGTGGGGCCGCAGGGCGTACGCGTCGATGCAGTGGTCGGCGTACGCCTTCAGTTCCTCTCCCGGCGGGAAGACCCGGGACCAGGAGGCGAAGGGTTCGGCGGCGAAGGAGTAGGAGAAGGCGGAGATGTCCACGGCGACGCCGGGGTACTTGTTGGCGTACCAGCTGCCGCCCACGTCGTCCCGTTCCTCCAGGACGACGAAGTCGTCGATGCCCGCCCGGCGCAGGCCGAGCGCGGCTCCGATGCCCGAGAACCCCGCGCCGATGACGAGGACTTCGTGGTCGGGTCCCGTCGATTCCCTCATGGAGTTCACAGGGCCAGCCCGATCGCCTGCAGGGACCCGAACACGAGCAGCAGCAGGCAGGTGTGCTCCAGCGCCGGAATCAGGTCGCGGCCGGCCGCACCGCTCAGCACCCGGCGCGCGGGCCGGACGGCGACCGGGACCGCGGCCAGGACGAGGAACGCCCCGGGCCGGGTGGAGGCGAGGAGCAGGGCGAACACGAAGGCCGCGGCGATGCAGAGGGCGTAGAACTGCCGGGTCGGTCCGGCACCCATCCGCACCGCGAGGGTGATCTTCCCCGCGGCCGCGTCGGTCGGGATGTCGCGGAGGTTGTTCGTGGTCAGCAGCGCACAGGCGAGGAAGCCGAGGGGCACGGACGCGGCGAGGGCGATCGGGGGCACGTGGCCGAGCTGGATGGCGGCGGGGGCGCACACGAAGACCACGCCGTGGTAGAGGAAGATGCTGATCTCGCCGAACCCGCGGTAGCCGTAGGGCCGCGCGCCGCCGGTGTAGAACCAGCCGCCGAGGGCGAGGGCCACGGTCAGCGCGAGCACCCACCAGGAGACCAGTACGGCCAGGACCAGCCCGGCGAGGGCCCCGAAGGCGTACAGGACCAGCCCGTGCCGGAAGACCTGCCGGGGCGTGGCCTGCCCCGAGCCCACCAGCCGGGCCGGGCCCGCCCGGTGGTCGTCGACGCCCCGGATCCCGTCGCTGTAGTCGTTGAAGAAGTTGGTCCCCAGGACGAAGCCCAGGACGAGCACGGCCGTCAGGGCAGCGTGCCACCAGTCGACCGTCCCGGCCTCGTGGGCTATGGCGAGACCCACCGCGAGCGGGGCGAAGGTGACGGGCAGGGTCTTGAGCCGTGCGCCGGCCACCCAGCTCCGCACGGCGACGTACTGCACCGGCTGCTGCTGAAGGGTCATGTCTTCGACCCCACGCCCAGGTAGAGCACGGCCGTGGACTTCGTGCGCACCATGCTCACCTCGTCGATCCGGCCGGCCGCGAAGCGGGCCATCTCGCGCATCCGCGGTCGCAGGCCGAGCAGTTCGAGCTCGACTCCGCTCTCCCGCGCTGCCCGGGTCAGGCGGTCGCGGTTGACGAAGAGCCGGTGGTCATGGGTGCCGCGGGGCGGCCGGCCGGGGAGGGGGAGGTTCTCGGCGAGGGTGATGGAGACCAGCCGGGCCACCCGCGTGTCGGCGATGGTGTCGACGATCAGCGTGCCTCCGGGTCGCAGGACCCGGCATGCTTCCGCCACCACCGCGTAGGGGTCCGGTACGTGCTCCAGGCACTGCCCCGCGGTGACCACGTCGAACGACTCGTCCTCGAAGGGCAGTTCGGCCACGTCGGCCCGGACGACCTCGTCGAACCCGTGGCGCAGCGCCTCGCGGAGCGACATCTCCGACAGGTCGACGCCGACCGTGCGGTAGCCCTTGGCCGCCGCGTGCGGGCCGAACAGCCCCCCGCCACAGGCGATGTCGAGCAGGGCGGCCTGCTCGTTCCGGGCGGTGGGGACGAATTCGGCGCGGGCCTTCGCGATCCAGCTCAGTGGCGCGAGCGCCCCCCTGGGATCCCACCACTCATCGGCGAGACCGTCGTAATCCGAGATGAAGTCCTGCCGGATTTCCGACCTGTCCTTTTCTCCACTGCGTGTAAGCAAAGCAGTTACCTCCGCCCATCAGTCGCACTGCGGTCAACCTTTCCAGAAGCGTGACAGGGGGTGATAGAGCCCGCATGGAGCATCCCTATAGCCCAGGTCTTGCGACCCCTTTACGACCGGTTCGTGACCTTCCGGTGCGGGCCCGGTGTCGTGTTAGTCTCCCCTGGCTTCTCCAACTCCAGCAGCCTGCCGGTCAATTGGCAGGAGCCGCCCCTGCGGCGTAACCCGGATAAAGTCCGGGAAAGGTGGCGCACGATGATCTCATTCAGCACCGATTTCGGGCGGTCTCTCTCCATCACCCCCGCAAAGGTGGTGCGGGAAGGTGCGGACGGAGAGATCGGCGACCTCATCGCCGCGGCGGCCGCATCCGGCAAGGACACGGCGGTACGGGGCGCCGGCCGGTCGTGCAACACCCAGACGCTCGCGTCCGGAACCGTGCTGGACAATTTCCGCGAGGACGCGGAACCGCGGTTCACGGGTGAAGAACACCGTGTGGAAGTTCCGAGCGGAATGACCTGGTACGCGCTGGAGAAATGGTTGAACGGGCACGGACGTGCCAATCCCGTCCTGCCCAGCTATCTGAATCTCACGGTGGGCGGGACGCTGTCCATCGGTGGTTTCGGCCACGGTTCACTGCGGTCGGGACTCCAGATCGACCAAGTGGAAGAGATCGATCTCATCGACGGAACGGGACGCTCGCGCACCTGCTCCCGAACGGAGAATTCCGAGCTGTTCCGGTTCGCCCTGGGCGGCCTGGGCCAGGTCGGTTTCATCCAGACCGCGGTGCTCCGCACCGTGCCGTACCGGGCGGTCACACCCGTCTCCCGGATTCCGCACACGGGAATATCGGAACTCGCGGAATTCATGAAGGGTGTCGCCGGTGATCCCGCGGTTTCCGGCTATTTCGGCATGTACGACCGGGCCTCCTGGTTCTCGCAGGTCTCCTTCGCGGCGGAGGCCGCGGAAGCCGCGGAGTCCCGCGAACCGGGCACCGTGCTGCCCGCACCCGACTACTCCCTGCTGCTGCACCAGGAGGTCGACCAGCACCTCCTGCCCGTCCTCCAGGACGAATCCCGCGTGAACCTCTGGGCCGACTACGTCTTCGACGAGGCGGGCTTCGAGGGAATCACGAAGACACTGGAGGAACTGACCCGCGAGTCCCCGTTCGCGGACAACCTGATCAGCCTGTACTTCCTGGTCATCAAGCGCCCCGAAGCGGCGACGTCGTTCGTCTTCGCACCGGCCCTCGCCACCCCGGTCCAGTACGGGATCGGCGTGTTCACCACCATCGAGAAGTCCGACTCCCACGCGGTGGCCGAGACCGGGAGGGTGCTGCGCGAGCTGCTGGCGGCCTGCGCGCAGGCGAAGGGCCGCCCGTACCTGTACGGCTCCCACGAGCTGGACGCGGAGCTGCTGGAGGGCTTCTACGGCGCGGACGCGCTGCGGCGGCTGGAATCCCTGCGCGAGGAGCACGCCCTGACCCGTTTCAACACGCGGGCCTTCGGCGGTGTCCGGCCGTGAGGAAAGCGCGCAGGGGCGCGACTCCGAAGAGTCGCGCCCCTGCGTGAGCTGCTGTCTGGAAGGCCGGTCGGACCGGTCCGGGCCGGCTGGTCCGGTCGGGCTGGTCCGGTCGGGCTGGTCCGGTTGGGCTGGTCCGGTTGGGCTTAAGCCTCCGGGTTGCCGCCGAAGCGCTCGCGGTACGACTCCAGGTCCTCTTCGGTGACCCTCGGGAAGAGCACCGCCGGAACCGTGAACGGGGTGCCCGCCGGCACCGCGTCGAGGGACGCGGCCTGCTCCGGGGTGACCCAGGTGGCGGTGTCGTCCGCGAGGTCGAACGCGGAGCGCATGGCGCGCGCCGAGGCCGGGATGAACGGCTCGGAGACCACCGAGTAGAGGTGGATGAGGTTCATCGCCGTGCGCAGGGTGAGCGCCGCGCCGTCCAGGTCGGTCTTGACCTCCGTCCAGGGGGCCTTCTCGTCGAGGTAGGAGTTTCCGGCGGACCACAGGGCGCGCAGCGCGGCCGCGGCCTTGCGGTACTGGAGGGTGTCCATGTGGCCCTCGTACTCGGCCAGCAGTTCGGCGATCTGCACGCCCAGCTTGGCCTCGACCTCGCCCGCGGGGCTGCCGGCGGGGACGTCGTCGCCGAACTTCTTGCGGGAGAAGGTCAGTACGCGGTTGACGAAGTTGCCCAGCGTGCCGCCGAGGTCCTTGTTCACCGTGGCGGCGAAGTGCTCCCACGTGAAGGAGGAGTCGTCGGACTCGGGCGCGTTGGCGATGAGGAAGTAGCGCCAGAAGTCGGCCGGGAGGATCTCCAGCGCCTGGTCGGTGAAGACGCCGCGCTTCTGCGAGGTGGAGAACTTTCCGCCGTAGTACGTCAGCCAGTTGAAGGCCTTGACGTAGTCGACCATCTTCCACGGCTCGCGGACGCCGAGCTCGGTGGCGGGGAACATCACCGTGTGGAACGGGACGTTGTCCTTGGCCATGAACTGGGTGTAACGGACGTCCTCGGCCTCGTACCACCAGGACTTGTAGTCGCGGTTCGCCGGGTCGGCGTCCGCCCACTCCTTGGTCGAGGCGATGTACTCGATCGGGGCGTCGAACCAGACGTAGAACACCTTGCCGTCGGCGGCCAGTTCGGGCCACGTATCGGCGGGGACCGGGACGCCCCAGTCGAGGTCACGCGTGATGGCGCGGTCGTGCAGGCCCTCGGTCAGCCACTTGCGGGCGATGGAGGACGCGAGCTGCGGCCACTCCTCCTCGTGCTCCGCGACCCAGGCCTCGACCTCGACCTGCAGCTTGGACTGGAGGAGGAAGAGGTGCTTGGTCTCGCGGACCTCCAGCTCGGTGGAGCCGGAGATGGCCGAGCGGGGCTCGATCAGGTCCGTGGGGTCCAGGACGCGGGTGCAGTTCTCGCACTGGTCGCCGCGGGCCTTGTCGTAGCCGCAGTGCGGGCAGGTGCCCTCCACGTAGCGGTCCGGCAGGAAGCGGCCGTCGACCGGCGAGTAGACCTGCCGGATCGCGCGCTCCTCGATGAAGCCGTTCTTCTCGAGCTGGCGCGCGAAGTGCTGGGTGATCTCGCGGTTCTGCTCCGAGGAGCTGCGGCCGAAGTAGTCGAAGGACAGCTCGAAGCCGTCGTAGACCGCCTTCTGGGCGTCATGGGCCTGCGCGCAGAACTCGGCGACCGAGAGGCCGGCCGCCTTCGCGGCGAGCTCGGCGGGGGTGCCGTGCTCGTCGGTGGCGCAGATGTAGAGGACGTCGTGGCCGCGCTGGCGGAGGTACCGGGAGTACACATCCGCCGGAAGCATCGACCCGACCATGTTGCCCAGGTGCTTGATCCCGTTGATGTAGGGAAGCGCGCTGGTGATCAGGTGTCGAGCCATCCTCGGATGCTCCATTTCGTATATGCCGGTACGACGTGACGTGCGGTTCATCGTATCGAACCGCCGAAACGCCACGCCCCGCATTTCTTCGGGGTGGACTGGGGGTACAGCGCAGAACTGAGGGGTGCAAAGCAAAAGCGAGGACTGTGACCACTCCGTCACGGCCCTCGCGCTGCGGCCATGGTACAGCGGGCCGGGCAGCCCCCGAACCGCCGTCCACCCGTGCGCGGCACCGTCCGCGGAGGCCGTGGACGGCGCCGCGCAGGCCGTGGACGGCGCCGCGCAGGACGGCGCCGGCGGTGCGCCGTCAGTCGCGGCCGCCCCGGGCGCCGTCGATCGCGGTGATCCGGCCGCCGCTCGCGAGTCTGCCCGTCAGGGTGGCGGCGGGGCCCTGCGGCCCGGCGACGGGGACGGTCAGGGTCCGGCCGGCTGCCTCCGCGCGGACGGCACCGGCCGCCGTGATGCCCGCGACCTCCCGGCTGCCCGCCGCCAGCAGGTACCAGCGGCCGGCCGGCGACCTCCACCGGGTGCCCGCGAGCAGGTGCTGCCCGAACCGTCCGCACGCGGCGGTCCCGCGGGACCGTGCCACGTCCTGCGGGGGTCCGGCGGGCAGGCGCAGCTGGACCAGGACGTCACCCGGGCCTGCCCAACCGGAGGCCCGGGTGCAGGTCCAGACGGCCCGGCCCGCGCCGTCGGGGAGTTCGGAGCCGGCGAAGTCCCAGACGTTGACGGCCCGTACCCCGCCGGACCGGTGCTCCCGAAGCCGGCAGGCGACCGGGGCCCACGCCGCCCGCGCCGCCGGACCGGTGGCCTCGCGCGGCTGGCGTGCGGCCACCGCCCCGGGACCGTCGGGCGGCGGCGTGTAGGTCAGGTGTACGGGGGTCAGCCCACCCAGGTCGGCGAGGACGAAGGCGTGCTTCTCCACGATGCGGGCGGAGGAGGTCAGCTCCAGCACGGGCCACGCCGCGCAGGCACCGCCGCCGGCGCCGTCCATGCGCGGCACCGCGGTCTCCTCGGTGACCCCGTCGGCGGAGACGGCCAGCGGGCCGGCATCCGCCCCCGTCCGGAGCAGGTCGCGGGCGGCCGCCCGGGCGATCCACGGCGCGAGCAGGTACCTGGCCCGGCCCCCGTCCGTGGCACCCTTCGTGTTCCCGTTCCCGTTCCCGCTCCCGCTCCCGTTCCCGGTGGAGCGGCTCAGGGTCAGCGCGGCGGCGGTGGTCACGTTCGCCTCGTCGGTACGGGCGAACGCGAGCTCCCGCCCGCGTGGCCCGTCGGCAGCTTCGGCGTAGCGCACCACCCGGTCCCCGTCGAGCAGCAGCACGACGGCCCGCCCGGCGACGTCGCCCGCGTACAGGAGCTGCGGCGCGCGCAGCGGTGCGTCGGTGACCGTCCCCGGCGCGGCCGTCACCGCCACCTCCCGGGGCCGGGCGGCCCAGGCCGCCAGCGCGCGGGCGAGCAGGCCCCGGTCGGCGGTACGGGCGCCGCGGGCGGGCCAGGCGGTGAAGTCGACGCGGGCGGTGTCCGCCCAGGCCTCGGCGGGAACGCGGACCAGCCGGGCCGGGTCCAGTGCCCCGGCGACGGCCGGTCCGGCGAGCGGCGAGGCCTCCGGTCGGGGCGGCGACCCGTCGGCCGCGAGGATCCCGGCGGCCAGGGCCAGCGCGGCCGCGGCGGTCCAGCCGGCCCGGGTCCGGCGGCGCCGTCGCAGCAGGTCGGTGGGGCGGGCGCTGACCACGGCGGCATCGAACCCGACGCCGTCCGGGCCCCGCAGGAGCGTTTCCCCAGCCGCATCCCCGACACGGGTACGGGTACCCGCATGCGGGGCGGCACCGGCACCGCCCCACCCTCCCGGTGGCTGCGAGCCCAGCTCCTGGCCCTGGCCTTGTCCCTGGCCGAGCCCGAGTCCCGACCCCGCCCCCTCCCCCGGCGCCCACTCCCGCCAGGCGGCCAGCGCCTCCCGCACGGCGTCCGCCGGGTCGGGCACCCCGGCCTGCCCGAGCAGCCGGGCCACCGCCTCCTCGGGCAGGCCGTCCATGCCGTGCAGGACGAACGCGGCCCGGACCGGCCCCGGAGCCGCGCCCAGCGCCCGGGCGGGCTCGTCGATCCCGCCCGCCGGGGGCCACAACCGCAGCCCCCAGACGAAGGGCGGCGCCGGCGGCCACCCGAGCCCGGCCGCGGCGAGACGCGCCCGGCCGGACGGGGCGAGGCTCGCGCGCAGGACCCGTACGCGCACCTCGGTCAGGGGGCCGCCCAGCCCGTCGGGCCCGGCCGGAGCCTGGGTACTGCCGCGCCCGCCGCGCGGGAGTGCTCGCTGGACCGCCTTGTGTGCGAGGAGTACCCGGGTATGACGGCCCAGGGTGACCGGGAGCGTCACGTAGGCGAGCCGTACCAGTTGGGGGTAGTGCTCGACGAGGACGGCCTCGGCCTGCTCCACGGCGGTGGAGCCGAATCGCTGTGTTGTACCCACCCTCCGACAAACGAGTGAATCTTGGGATGGTCACACGCCGTGCTCTCCGACGGAGAACGAACGGGGAACGAAACGGACGCACGGGAGAATGGCATATGCGTTTGCGCTGGTTGAGCGCGCGTGCGATCGACATCGATCATCGCGTGATCATCACCGAACGTAATTCCTCCAGCTTTCATCTCTGCGCCCTCCGAGTGCGCCCGCGCTGATTTCCTTGCCCCGCACACGGGATGGGGTGGAGCGGTGAGCGATGGCAGCGGTCTTCCGGAGGAGTCCGGTGGCGGGGCCGTGGGTCTGCCGAGCCGACGACGGCGGCCGGCGCCCATGAGTCAGTGGGATTCGACGGCGCGCCTGTCGTACTGGGCCTTCCACGCCGACCGGCGCCCGGCCTACATGCGGTTCGCGTACCTGCAACTGGGCTCGGATGCGGCGGCCGAGGAAGCCGTCGACGCCGCCTTCGACTCGATCATGGCCGACTGGCTGCGGATGCTGCACATGGACCGGCTCGACGCCTACGCGTGGACCGTCCTCAAACAGCGTCTGATCGACCGCCAGTTCCCCCGCAGCACCTGCCCGGAGCCGATGGACACCAGTGCCTTCGAGGCGGCGCTCAAGGAGGCCCACGCGGAAGCCGACCAGTACGAGGTGCTCACCGACACCATCCGCTTCTACTCCGCCGTCTCCCGGCTCGCCGAACGGCAGCGCGACGCCGTGCTGTTGCGGTACGGGCTCCAGTGCACCCCCGGCGAAGCCGCCACGATCATGGGTGTGGACGAGGCCACGGTCCGCTCTCAACTCGGCCAGGCCCAGCGGCGGCTCGCCCGGCTGCTCGACACGTCGGCCGAGTCATGAGCCGCCACACGAGCCGCGGAACCCGCCGCGAGGACGGCGGACTCCCGCGCTCCCTGGAGCAGTTCCTGGCCCGGGCGAGCGTGCGCGACCGCTATCCGCACTACGACCTGGGCGCGGCGGAGGCCCGGCTGCTGCGGGGTGCCCACACCGCGACCCCGGGGTCGGCGGCGTGAGACGGAGCCAACCCCCAACGCGGTGGGGACCCCGGCCG
>NZ_JBHWMB010000041.1:18915-41842 GCF_042730015.1 Streptomyces sp. NPDC059957
GGAGCAGTTTTTGTCCGGGGAGGGGGGGGAAGGCGCCGATCAAAAGGACGGCGGGGGGGGGGGGGGGGCTTGGTGGGGGGGGGGTCCCCACAACGAGACCCGGGGGTGGGCCCTTTCCCCCCCCCCGACCCCCCGGCGCGGCGGAACCCCTGCCCGGCGCCGCACGTTGGGCTGGAGCGACCCCCTGCGCGATCTGCCGCTGGACGCCGATCGGGCCGGACGCGACCTCAAGGCCGCATGTCTGGCCTCCGTGTGCGCCACCGGGGCCCAGGAGCGGCTCGAGGCCTTCGAGAGCGGTGGCCACGCCGACCTGCCCGGAGCCGTGGTCTTCGGCTGTCTGCTGCACCTGGCGGGACTGCGCGAAGGGGCCCGGTTCTGGTGGCAGTTCGCCGCCGGGTCCGGGCGCAGCCGGACCGCGCACGCCGCGTACTGCCTCTTCCTCGACCACTCGCGGCGCGGCGAGCACCACGACGCCCGGGTCTGGGCCCGGGAGTTGGGCCGGCGCCGTTTCCGGCCGAGCGGACGCCGGGAGCTCCGCGAGGTACGGCTGTGCGCGCAGGCGGCCGTCCTGCGCTACGTCGACCAGCTCGACGACCCCGACCTGGGCCCGGTGCCGCTGCCCAGGCCGGGGGTGTCCCGGGCGCTGGACGCGTTCCGGCCGCCCGCGGCCACGCCCCTCCCCCCGCGGCCGGCGCCGCTGGGTGTGGGTCCGCTGCGCCACCCCGCGCTGACGGCGGCGGCCCGCGGGACCGTCGTCCAGCCCGGCGGGGGCGAGGCCCTGGCGGCCGCGCGGCGCGCCCTGGCCGTCGTACGGGTCCTGCAGCGGCGGCCGCTCGGTGTACGGGCCGGGCGACTCGCGCGGGAGGCCGGCCTGGCCGAGGCGGAGCTCGGGCCGCTGCTGTCGATGCTCTGCGAGGAGGAGTACGCGTACCGCTCCGGCGTCGGGGTCTACGCCCCCGGGCCGGCCCTCGACCGGCTCGCGGCCCCGGGCGGCCGGGGTCTGGCGGGCCAGTTGCAGCGCACGCTGGCCCTGGCGCGGGACAGCGCGGGCGCGGCCGTGTACCTGAGCCGGTACGCGGAGGGGGAGGTCCGGATCACCCAGATGGCGGACGGACCCGGCGCCCCGCCGGTGCGGGAGTGGGTGGATTTCCGGGACGCGGCGCACGCCAGCGCGGTGGGCAAGTGCCTGCTGAGCCAGCTCGACCACGACGGCCGCGCCGACCACGTGGCCCGGCACCGGCCCGCCCGGCTCACCGAGCGGACCATCACCGACAGCCGGGCCCTGTTCAGCGCGCTCGACGCGGTGGCCCCGGGGGCCCCCGTCTTCGACCTGCGCGAGTACGCCCCCGGCGTGGTGTGCGCGGCGGTGCCGCTCGCGCTCGGCGCCGCCGGCAGCCTCGCACTGTCACTGCCCGGCGGGCACGCGCACCGGCTGGGCCGGGCCACCGAGGCGCTCCGCCTCAAGGCGGTTCCGGTGCTCCTGGCCCTGCTCCTGGCGGGGGCGATCCCGCCGGACGGCACGGGCGATGCAGACGGTACGGAGCACATGGGCGGTATGGAGGGCACTGGCGGCGCCGGCGGCGCGAACAACTCGGACGGTACGGACGCCATCGACGCCGCATTCGTACCCGACGGCCCGGATTCCTCGTGGGGCCCGGCGGAGCCGGAGCCACTGCCGATGCCGGTACCGGTCACGGCGGAGACCCTGCGCCAGCTGCGAAGCCTCTTCCGGACCCCGCTGACGCGGGCCACGGCCGGCGCGGACGGGCCCCACCTGGTCAGCGACAGCACCTCGGAGGCGGCGTACCTCTTCGACGCCCCCGAGGGCGGCGGAGCCCCGGGTCTGGCGCTCCCGCGCACCTTCGCCCCGCTGGTGCCCGGGAGTCTGCGGCCGACCGACGGGCTCGACGGCCTGGTGGTGCTGCGCCCCTGAACGGGGCAGGCGTTCAGGGGGTGACGGAGCCCGGTGCGCCGGGCACGAAGGTGGCCACCGCGGTGTCGAAGTGACGCTTGGCCTCGGCGAGTTCACCCACCGGGGCGGAGACCCAGATGTCGTACATCCGACCGTTCTGGTCCCAGCAGAGGTCGTAGGTGTGCCGGGCCCCCTCGGCCGGGGTGAACCCGTCCCAGGTGAACTCCCAGAGTGCTGCCGGAAGTTCGTGGTGCGTCGTGGCAACGACCGTTCCGGCGCGGTAGCCGGGGTTGGTGGCCGGGCCGTCGCCGTGCGCCTTCCGCATCACGCCGAGCGGACCGCCGGGCACGGGCATCTTCACCCGGATCCCGATGCGGAAGGTGCCGTCCGGGGAGACGTAGAAGACCCGCTGGTCGTCGGTGGCCCGCTGGTACCCCTCGGGCACGGCGATGGCGAAGCCCTGCGGGTCGGCGACGGCCCTGTATCCGGAGGGCGGCCCGCCCGGGGGCACGCCCACCGCACTCGGGGTGGAGCCGGCCCCGTTCGGGATCGAGGGCGGGATCGCGCTGGCGGTATCGGTCGCGGAGCCCTCGGGGACCGTCACCGCACTCCGCGATCCGTTCCCCGACTCCTCCCCGCCGAGCAGCGAGCGCAGCGGGTCGGCGCCCACCACGACCCCGGCCGCCACCAACACGGCGGCGGCCACGACCAGCCCGAGGCGCAGGCCGGGCCGGACGGCGACGCGCTGCCGGGCTGTCGGACGCGGAGCCACGGCGGGGGCCGTCAGCCCCTCGGAGGCGGAGGCGGAGACGGAGGCGCGCAGCGAAGTCGGCACGCGACCGACCGGTGCACGGTCGGCCGGTACGGGGTCGGCCGGTACGGGGTCGGCCGGCACGGGGCTGCCGCCGCCGGGCACGGGGCTGCCCCCGGCCAGGTACGCAGACAGCAGCCGGGCTGCCTCGGCCGCCGCCATCCTCCGCTCCGGGTCGCGTTCCAGCAGTCCCAGGATGACCGGCAGCAGCGGCCCGGCCTGGGCGGGCGGACGGATCTCCGCGGAGACTACGGCGTGCAGGACGCCGCCCAGCGAATCGCGGCGGAAGGGTGATTCCCCGGTCAGCGCGGTGCACATGAGCGTGCCGAGCGACCACAGGTCGGCGGCCGGTCCGGCCGCTGCGCCCCGCATCCGCTCGGGAGCGGTGTACTCGGGCGAGCCGACGAAGGCGCCCGTCTGACTGATGGTGGTGGTCCCGGAGATCCGGGCGATGCCGAAGTCGGTGAGCACGACCCGGCCGGTCCCCGACTCCATGAGGACATTGGCCGGCTTCACGTCCCGGTGGAGCACGCCCCGGCCGTGCGCCGCGGTCAGGGCGCCGAGCAGGGCGAGTGCGGTCCTGGCCGTCTCGACCGGGGTGAGGGTCTTCCCGGCGGAGATCAGGTCGGCGAGCGAACCGCCGTCGACCAGTTCCATGACGATGCAGGGACGCCCCTCGTGTTCGACGACGTCGTGGACCACGACGATGTGGGGGTGGCGCACGTGAGCCACCGCCCGCGCCTCGCGCAGGGCCCCCGCGGCCACGCCGTCCCCGTCGCCCTCACCCGCGTGCAGTTCCTTGACGGCGACCGGACGCCCGAGCAGTTCGTCGGTGGCCCGCCAGACGGTGCCCATCCCGCCCCGGCCCAGCCGGTCCTCCAGGCGGTACCGCCCGGCCACCACGACACTGCCGCGCACCTCGTCCTGTGCCACCGCGTTCCCCCTCACCCGATCCCCGGGCCATGATGCCGTAGCCCGCTCTCCCGGCGGCCCGAGCCCGGCGCACTCTAGAATCGCGTCGGGGGGCACCGGCACAGCTCTACGGGGGGCACACGTGGAACCCACAGCCATCGGGCTCAAGTTGGCGACGGCAGTGATCGGACCGCTCGTCAGGAAGTTCTTCGTCGCCGACGCACCCGGGGCGGGGCTGGTGGACAAGCCGGTCCGACTCTCCGGGTACGTCTCCTTCAAAGGCGAGAAGCGCACCCTGACCGAGGCCGACGTACGCACCCTGGCAGCCGCTCTCGTCGACCAGGCCCTGAGCACGGGCGAACGCCGGATCCCGGCGGACGAACGCGAAGCCGTCACCGACGCCCTCGCCACCACCCTGCACGCCCTCGGCGACCTCACGATCACGGACGTCGACGCCGTCCGCCTCGGCCCGGACGCCTTCGCCCGCGAACTGCGCCGCGCGGCGGACCGCCCGGAGCGCCACCTCTCCGCCGACGCCACGCACTTCTACGAGGCCCTGCTCGCAGTCGCCTCCCTGCACATCCTGGAGTTCTTCACCCAGCGCAAGACCTTCACGGCGCACGCATTGGTCAGACAGACCAGGGCGATGGACGAACTCACTTCGAAGACGGATGAGTTGATCCGGCGCACTCCGCTCCCCGACGCGGCGGACGTTGCGTTCGAGACGGCATACCTGCCGTACGTGGCGAAGAAGCACTCGAAGCTCACCATCTACGGCATCGACCTGAGCAATTCGCCGACGCGCTGGCCGCTGGACGTGGCCTACCTGAGCCTGGAGGCGGAGCCTCTGGGGCGCACGGGGATCTCCTGGGACGCCTACGAGACCGCGGACGATTTCCTTGCGGTGCAGCGGACCTTGGAATCCCGGCCCGCGGATCAGGCGCTGGCCCGCGCCCCCCGCGTTCTCCTGCGGGGCGAGGCCGGTTCCGGCAAGACCACGCTCGTCCAGTGGCTGGCGGTGACCGCCGCCCAGCAGGACCGCCCGGACCGCCCGGAATACCTCCGCGACCGGATCCCCTTCGTGCTCCCGCTCCGCACCCTCACCCGCCACGGCGAACGCCTACCCGCTCCCAAGGACTTCCTCGCCGCGATCGGCTGCCCCCTCGCCGGATCCCAGCCCGCCGGATGGGAACACCGGGTGCTTTCCGCCGGGCGCGGGCTGGTTCTCGTGGACGGCATCGACGAGATCCCGGAGCCCGAGCGCGAGCGGACCCGTCTCTGGCTGCGGGACCTCATCGACACGTACGACGGCGACAACCGCTGGCTGGTCACCTCACGCCCGTCGGCCGTCGGTCAGGACTGGCTCACGGAAGAAGGGTTCAGGGAACTGGCCCTGTCCTCCATGGGACGCGCCGACACCGCCACCTTCATCAAGCGCTGGCACGCGGCCGCCCGCGACGGGTCCGAGTCCGCAGACGAACTCGATGCGTACGAGGCCCAGCTCCTCACCGCCGTCCGCACGAAGGACGACCTCGGCCTGCTGGCCACCAACCCCCTGATGTGCGGCCTGATCTGCGCGCTCCACCGCGACCGACGGGGCTATCTGCCTTACGGCCGGAAGGACTTGTACGAGGCCGCACTGTCGATGCTGATCAGCCGCCGCGACCGGGAGCGGGACATGAAGGTCCCCGACCTCAGGGAGGAGCCGCAGCTGGAGCTGCTCCAGCGCCTGGCCTACTGGCTGACCAAGAACGGCCGTACGGAGATGGACCGCTCCCAGGCCGAGGACATCATCGGCCGGGCCCTCCCCGCCGTTCCGGAGGCGGCGGCACTGGGTGATCCGTCAGCCGTCTTCGAGCACTTCCTCCAGCGCAGCGGCCTGCTCCGCGAACCGGCCCCAGGGACGGTGGACTTCATCCACCGCACCTTCCAGGACTTCCTGGGCGCGCGGGCGGCGGTGGAGGAGGGCGACTTCGGCCTGCTCGCCGCGCATGCCGCGGACGATCAGTGGGAGGACGTCATCCGCATGGCCGTCGCCCTGGCCCGGCCCCGCGAGAGGGTGACCCTCTTCGAGGGCCTGCTGAGCCTCGGCGACCGCACCAGAGACCGCCGCGTGCATCTCCTCGCCGCCGCATGCCTGGAGCACGCCACGACGCTGGAGCCGGCGGTCCGCGAGGCGGTGGAGGAACGCATCACCGTGCTGATCACGCCGCGCGACACGTTCGATGCCCGCGCCTTGGGCACTTTGGGTCCCCTGGTCCTGGACCTCCTGCCCGGCCCCGACGGCCTGGACGAATCGGACTGCTATTACAGCGTCATCGCTGCTTCCAAGGTCGCGTCCGATGCGGCCATACCCTTCTTGGCCCGCTACTCCGGGCACCCCTCCCTCAGAGTGCGCAGCCAGCTCATGTGGACCTGGTCACGGTTCGAAAACCCCCTGTACGCGGACGAGGTCATCGCACACCTCGACCCGGACGATCTCGACTACAGCATCACCTCCGACGCACAGCTGCTCCATCTGGAGCGTCTGAACCTCCGCGCGGAGTCGCTGGACGTCAGGAAGGGCGTGTCCGTGGAGGCTCTCACGGCACACCTTTCCCGGAACAAGATCACGAAGCTCCAGCTGACGGGTCTCCCGCTGACGGATCTGGAATTCCTGCGGGGCCAATCGGAGCTCACATCGTTCTCCGCCTTCAGCTGCCCCGCGCTCACGGATCTTTCCCCTCTTGGCGAGCTTCCGATCAGCCGCATGGTCATCGAGGGCTCGCCCCATACGGACCTGAGCCCGCTGAACCGGCTTTCAACGCTGACCGACCTGCGGCTCTACGGCGGCGTTCCGCTGGCGGAGGGGGCCGTCTCGGATCAGGACCTCAAGGGACTCTCCCGCTTCGCCGGCCTGACGTACCTCACCCACCTGTCCGACCGGATCTCCGTCGAGGATTGGCAGGAGATGGCAGGGCTGCCCGAGCTCCGGACCCTCTCGCTGGAGGCCGTCTCGCTGGTGACCCTTCCCCCAGACGTCGTCCTGGCACAGGTCACCACCCTCACCCTTTTCGACGACGACGGCGTATCCGCGGCGCAGTTGGTGCTCGATCGGCTGCCGCACGCCTTCCCCGGCCTCGTATCCGCTGTGTACTCGGGGGTACACGCGCCCGGCCTCAACGTCTCCGCACTGGCGGACATCGTCACCCTGGAGGCTTTCGATATCAATCTGCCCACCAGCTTGCTCGAGGGCGTCGCCTCACTGCCCTCCCGCGTCACGTTCTCCCAAGGGCGCTGACCAGACCTTCGGTCCGTCCCGGCCCGCTCCTGCGCCCACCCTCCGGGTAAGGTGTCGGACCGTGGCTGATCGTCGAACGGCAATCATGGAAGGCGCCGCGCGGGTCATCGCCCGGCGCGGCGTCCGCGGCCTGCGCGTGGAGGAGCTCGCGGCCGAGGCCGGGGTGTCCACGGCGTTGATCTACTACCACTTCAAGGACCGCGCGGGGATCCTCCGCGCCACCCTGGAGTTCATCAACGACCGCGCCGGCCGCTACACCACGGACCGCGACCCCGCCGATCCCCCGCTCGACGCCCGGGGCGAGCTGGAGCAGACGCTCCTGCTGGAATTCCAGGACGACCCGGCGGTACGGGAGAACAGCACGGCCTGGGGGGAGCTGCGCGCCAGCGCGGTGTTCGACCCTGACCTGCGGGAAGACCTCGCCGGTGCCACTCGTGTGTGGATCCAGGAAGTGAGCGAGCTGCTCGGGCAGGTCCGCCCCATGGCCACAGCCGGCGCCCTCTCCAGTGCCGCGGAGCGCCTGACCGCTCTGGTGGAGGGGCTGAGCTCGCGCTGGCTCAGTGGCAGCCTGCCCCTGGCGCACGCCCGTGAGCTGATGGTGTCGTCCATCAACGCCGAGCTGGACCGCCTCGCCCGCCCGTAGCCGAGCCGGCCTGACCCGGCCTGACCCGGGCCGGGCCCGTCATGGCCTGATCCGCAGGCCTCGTAGAACCACCTCGTAGAACCACCTCGTGGGACCCCCTCGTAGGACCCCCTCCCCCGCCCGCAGGGATCACGCACGCTCCGCGCCTTGACTGAATTTTCAGTCAGTGACAGAGTTCTGGCCATGGCCGCTCCCGGCCCGCACCCCCACCTGATCCGGAGGCTCCTCGATGCCCGACTCCCCCGACGACAGCCGCTCCTTCCTCGGCCGGTTCTTCGGCTCCTCGCCCTCCCGCAGGATCGTCCTCGGGGCCGCCGGGCTCGGAGCGGCAGGCGTCGCGCTCGGCACCGCGGCCGTCGCCACCCCGGGGGCGGTCCGGTCGCCGAGCAAGGCGGTGCAGCGCTGGCGGGTGGACCTCGACGACGTCCCCCACGCCCGCACCTGGATGTCCTGGCCCTCGCGCTCGTCCATCTGGGGCGGCCGCGCGCTGACCGGGGTCCAAGAGGACATCGCGCTGATCGCGAAGACGATCGCGCGCTACGAGCCCGTCACCATGTGCGCGCCGGACGCCTCCACGGCGGCCACCGCCCGCTCCTGGTGCGGCCCCGGCGTGACCGTGACCACCGCCATCGGCACCGACGACCTCTGGATGCGCGATATCGCACCGGTCTTCCGCCGGGACGGCCGCGGCGGTCTCGACGCGATCGGCCTGAACTTCAACGGCTGGGGCAACAAGCAGACCCACACCTACGACGCCCACGTCGCGGAGAGCATCGCCTACGAGCGTCACCTCCCCTTCAGCAAGACGGACTTCGTCGGCGAGGGCGGGTCGATCGAGACCGATGGCGACGGGACCGTGATGGCCACGGAGAGCAGCCTCGTCAACAAGAACCGCAACCGGGGCTGGAGCCGGGCCGAGGTCGAGGACGCCGTCCTGCACGCGTACGGCGCCGACAAGATGATCTGGGTGCCCGGCATCAAGGGCAAGGACATCACCGACGACCACATCGACGTGACCTCGCGCTTCATCCGCCCCGGCGTGGTCATGGTCCAGGTGCCGCCGGCCGGCCGCGACGACGTATGGGCGCGCGATGCCCGCGAGCAGTTCTCCATCCTCTCCGCCGCCACCGACGCGCGCGGCCGTCGGCTGACCGTCATCAAGGTCGACGGTCCCGACACCGTGCGCTCGAAGAACCCCGAGTTCGTCGACTCGTACATGAACTTCCACGTGGTCAACGGGGCAGTCATCACCGCCCAGTTCGGGGACGCGGCGAAGGACGCGGCAGCGAAGCGGGCCCTGGCGGCCGCCTTCCCCGGACGGACCGTGGTGCAGATCAACGTCGACCGGCTGATGGCCGGGGGCGGCGGCATCCACTGCTCGACGATGGCCGAACCGCTCCCGTAGACCGCCCGTACCGGCAGTACACCGGGGCGGCCCGCCCCGCCGCCCCGCCCTTCACAGATGAGGCCGCATGCGATGCGATTGACACCGACCGAACGGGACCGGCTGCTGATCTTCACGGCGGCGGAACTGGCCCGGGCCCGCCGTGCGCGCGGCGTGAAGCTCAATGTCCCCGAGGCCACCGCGCTGATCACCGACACGGTGTGCGAGGCGGCGCGGGACGGCCGCCGGCTGGCCGAGGCGATCGCGGCGGGCCGCCACGTGCTCAGCGCCGAAGAGGTGCTGCCCGGGGTCCCCGACGTGGTCACCTCGATCCAGGTCGAGGCCGTTTTTGACGACGGTACGAGGCTCTGCGTCATCGACGACCCCTTCCGGCAGGAGGGTTCGCTCGGGGCCGACGCCCCGGGCGCCGGTCTGCCGGGTGACGGCGAGGGCTACGGCCCCGCCGCGCCGACGGTGCGGCTGCCCGTACGCAACACGTCGAGCGTGCCCATCAGCGTCACCTCGCACTTCCACTTCTTCGAGTCGAACCCGCGCCTCGCCTTCGACCGCGCCGCCGCCTACGGCACCCGGCTCGCCGTACCGGCGGGCTCCTCGGTCCGCTTCGACGTCGGAGCCCGTGTCGTGGTGGACCTACTGCCCATCGGCGGGGCGCGCGTGGCCATCGGTTTCGCCGGTCTCGTAGACGGCCCCCTGGACGCGCCCGGCGCGCGCGAGGCCGCCCTGGCCAAGGCCCGGGCCACGGGATACCTCACCTCGTACGAGGGCCCCGCGTCCTCCCACGAAGGACATGCACAAGGACAGGAGCAGGCATGAGCGGCAGCGTCTTCGACTCCGCGGGCTGCCACGGCCGCCCGGGCGCCGCCCCGGCGGACAGCACCGACCCGCACGACTACATGGCCGTCCACGGCCCCCGGGCGGGCGACCGGATCCGGCTCGGCGACTCCGGGCTCATCGTCCGCGTGGAGTCCGATTCACAGAAGCCCGGGGACGAGTTCCTGGCCGGCTTCGGCAAGACGGCCCGCGACGGACTGCACCTGAAGGCCGCCGCCGTCCGCGACACCTGCGACATCGTCATCAGCAACGCCCTGGTCATCGACGCCGTCCTCGGCATCCGCAAGACCAGCATCGGCATCCGCGAAGGGCGGATCCACGCGATCGGCCGGGCCGGCAACCCCGACACCCTCGACGGGGTGGACGTGGTGGTCGGCACCGGGACGACCATCGTCTCCGGCGAAGGCATGATCGTCACGGCCGGCGCCATCGACACCCATGTCCACCTGCTCTCCCCCAGGATCATGGAGGCCTCGCTGGCATCCGGGGTCACCACGATCATCGGGCAGGAGTTCGGCCCGGTCTGGGCGGTCGGGGTCAACTCCCCGTGGGCGCTGAAGCACGCCTTCAACGCCTTCGACGCCTGGCCCGTCAACATCGGCTTCCTGGCCCGCGGTTCCTCCTCGGACCCGGCGCCGCTCGTCGAGGCCCTCGCCGAAGGCGGCGCTTCCGGCTTCAAGGTCCACGAGGACATGGGCGCGCACACCCGCGCCCTGGACACCGCCCTGCGCGTCGCGGAGGAGCACGACGTACAAGTCGCCCTGCACACGGACGGGTTGAACGAGTGCCTGTCCGTCGAGGACACCCTGCGGGTGCTGGACGGCCGGACCATCCACGCCTTCCACATCGAGGGCTGCGGCGGCGGCCACGTCCCCAACGTCCTGAAGATGGCCGGCGTCGAGAACGTCATCGGTTCCTCGACGAACCCCACCCTGCCCTTCGGCCGGGACGCGCTGGGCGAGCACTTCGGCATGATCGTCTCGGCTCACGACCTGAAGGTCGACCTGCCCGGCGACGCCGCCATGGCACGGGACCGGATCCGCGCCGGGACGATGGGGGCCGAGGACCTCCTGCACGACCTCGGGGTCATCGGGATCACCTCCTCCGACGCCCAGGGCATGGGCCGCGCCGGCGAGACCGTTCGCCGCACCTTCGCCATGGCCGGGAAGATGAAGGCCGAGCTCGGCCCGCTGGACGGCGAGGGCTCCTACGGCACGGCGGAGAGCGGCGACGACAACGAGCGCGTGCTGCGCTACATGGCCAAGCTGACCATCAACCCGGCCATCGCCCACGGCCTGGCCCACGAGGTCGGCTCCATCGAGGTCGGCAAGCTCGCCGACCTCGTGCTGTGGTGGCCGGAGTACTTCGGCGCCAAGCCCCAACTGGTCCTGAAGGGCGGCTTCCCGGCGTACGGGGTCACCGGTGACCCCAACGCGTCGACCGACCGTTGCGAACCGCTGGTTCTCGGGCCGCAGTTCGGCGCGTACGGGGCCACCGCGGCCGACATATCCGTGGCGTTCGTCGCGGAAGCGGCCGTCCAGAACGGCGACATGATGCCCACCCGGCGCCGCAGGGTCGCGGTCCGCGGGACCCGGGGCATCGGGCCGAAGCACATGCTCCGCAACAGCCGTACCGGCAGCGTCGACGTCCACCCCGGCACGGGCCTGGTGTCCCTCGACGGGGAGCCGCTGGTCTCCGAGCCGGCCGACTCCATCTCCCTGAGCAGGCTCTACTTCCTCTAGGGGGAGTCTTGTCGATCCGGCCTGATCGGCAAGACACCCCCCTAGGGCGTGTCCCCCGCGGCGTCCGGGCGGAAGTCCAGCATGCAGAACACCTTGTCGTAGCGGCGTTCGCCGACGGCGACGAAGCGGGGCAGCCGCCCGTACTCGGTGAAGCCCAGGGAGGCGTAGAGCCCGAGGGCCCTGATGTTGTCGCCCCGCGCATCCAGCGTGAGGACCTCGATCCCGGCCCTGCGGGCGTCCTCGACGAGGGCTGCGGTCAGCGCCCGGCCGATCCCGAACCCGTGGGCCCCGGCGGCGACCGCGAGCTTCTCCAGGTCCGCGTGCGGCCGGTGCGTCGGGCGGGCGTAGCGCTGCCAGTACCCGAGCCCGACGAGCCGGTCACCGAGGCAGGCGCCGCGCAGCCCCGCGTCCCCGGTCCGTACGGCGGCCACGACGCGGTCCAGCAGCTGCGCCACCTCGTCCGGCCCGGGTGGTTCCACCCAGCCCAGGGCGGCTCCCCCGGCCACCAGCTCGGCCAGGATCCGGTGCGCCGACGCGGCGAACCGGGCCGCCCGTTCCGGGTCGGACACCAGCTCCAGGGCGTCTACGATCACCGCTCCGGCGGCCGGGACGGTCATGCGGCCAGTTCCCCTTCGATCGCGTCGGCGAGGAGCCGGCGCGCGTGGTCCAGGGGCAGCGATCCGCTCAGCCACCGGACGCTGAGGCCTTCGAGGAGGGCCGTCAGGCGTTCGGCGGCGGCCGCGTGCTCGGGGGCCGTGCCGGTGGGGCGGGCCTGGGCGAGGAGGTAGGAGATCTCGTGGACCCAGCTGTGCGTGGCCTTGGCCACGTCCTCGCGCAGATCGGGATCGAATACGGCGCTGGCCCTCAGCTCACCCCAGGCGGTGCTGTTCTCCCGCACCTCCGAGGTGTCCTGGAGCTCGAGGAGCAGGGTCCGCTTCAGCTCGTCGCGGGGGCTCTCCGGACCGTCCGAGCCGTCCTCGCGTTCGGCGGTGTAGCGATCGGCGCGGTCGCTGATGAACTCCAGCGTGCGGCGCAGGATCCCGGCGCGGTCGGTGAAGTGGTAGTAGATCAGCGAGGTGGACACGCCCGCTTCGGCGGCAAGCTCCCCCACCCGGAGCCCGCGCACGCCGCGTCGCGCGATCACTCGCGTGGCGGCTCTGAGTATTTCTGTTCGACGGTCTGACACGAAGGGTCACTCTACCCGTCGGGTCCGTCACCTGGGGCTTTTCCTGACCGTAACATCAGGCACCCGTTTCCGGCGTTAACGCCGTGATCATGCCGATTCACAGGCCCCTCAAGCCCCCTCCCCACCCCGCTCGACACGCGGCGTGACCGATTCCGCATCAGCTTGGCCAGAACCATTGACTGAATTTTCAGTTCGGTGGAGGATGCGGACACCCCTTACAAAACCTGACTGAATTTTCAAACAGGAGTGGATCATGACCAGTTTGCGCATGCCGGCCGAGTGGACGGACCACGAGGGCTGTCTGATGGCGTGGCCGACCCGGCAGGAGCTGTGGGGCGACGTCTTCGACGAGGTGAAGGTCGAGTACGCACACGTAGCCAACGCGATCGCCGCCTTCGAGCCGGTCACCATGGTCGCCCTGCCCGGCAGCGGCGACGAGGCCCGCGCCCTGTGCGGTGAGGGCGTCGAAGTGATCGAGCTCCCGATCGACGACTCCTGGTTCCGGGACTCCGGGCCGATCTTCGTGCTCGGACAGGACGGCCGCCGGGCGGGCGTGGACTTCCGCTTCAACGCCTGGGGCGGCAAGCACTTCCCCTACGACACCGACGACAAGATCGCCGGCGCCCTGCTGGCGCACCTGGGCGTGGACCGCGTCGACTCCCGGATGATCCTCGAAGGCGGCGCGATCACGGTCGACGGCGAGGGCACGCTGATCACCACCGAGCAGTGCCTGCTGCACCCGAACCGCAACCCGGACATGACCAAGCAGGAGATCGAGGCCGAGCTGATCGCCCGCCTCGGTGTCACCAAGGTGATCTGGCTCCCGTACGGCGGTCTGCTGGACACCGAGACCGACGGGCACGTGGACGGCGTCTGCGCCTTCGTCGCCCCCGCCACCGTCGTCGTCCAGCTCCCGAGCGACCCGGCCCACCCCGACTACGAGCGCATGCGCGTCAACCGCGCCGTCCTGGAGGGGGCCACCGACGCCGCCGGCCGCCCCTTCACGATCATCGACCTGCCGCAGAGCAACCTCGTCGAGGTCGACGGCAAGGAGACCGAGGTCGGCTACCTGAATTTCTACATCGCCAACGGCGGGGTCGTCGTCCCGGTCGCCGGCACCTCCGAGGACGAGGGTGCACTCGCCGTCATCGCGTCCGCGCTGCCCGGCCGCAAGGTCGTCGGAGTCCGCTCGCGCGTGATCGCGTACGGCGGTGGCGGCGTGCACTGCATCACCCAGCAGATCCCCGCCGCCGGCCGCACCGTCTGACCGGCTCGCCCCCTTCGCCGTGCCCGGGCCGGCGGCCCGCACCGAGCCCCCGAGCCTCCCTCCTCGCCCCGCTCGCCGCCTGCCCGTACCTCCCCGCCCCGCATGGAAGAGAGAGCACCGATGCCCAGATCCCTTCCCTGGTCCAGAGCCGCCATGTCCTCCGGTCAGGCCAACGCCGAAGACGTCTCCGCCGAAGGCATGGCCACCGAAGGCGTCTCCACCGCCCGCCGGTCCGCCCCCCGCCGGTCCGGCCGGTACGCGCTGCCCGTCGCCGCACTGGCCGCCCTCGGCCTGGTCGCCGCCTGTTCCGGCCCGCCCAAGGGCGACGGGAGCCAGGGCGCGCCCTTCAAGCTGTCCGCCGGCACCCCGGCCGCCGCGGGTGAGATCGACTCCTTCACCTGGGCCGTCTACGCGGAACCGCCGACGCTGGACTACATCTCCGCCTTCGACTACCCGGCGAACACGATCCTGTCGAACGTCTGCGAAAGCCTGATGCGGTGGACCCCGCAGCTCACGACGGCTCCGGGCCTGGCCGAGAAGGCCACCAACCCCAATGACCTGACGTGGATCTACGACCTGCGCCCCGGCGTGCGCTTCCACGACGGCGGCACGATGACCGCCGACGACGTGGTCTTCAGCCTGGGCCGTCAGATGGACCCGGAGAACGGGGCCGCCTGGAACAGCAACTTCTCCAACGTCGAGGCGGTCACCAAGACCGGCCCGCTCCAGGTGACGGTCAAGCTGAAGCAGCCCGATTCGCAGTTTCCCCAGTACATGGCGACCGCCGCGGGCGTCGTGTCCTCCAAGGCCGGGGTGGAGAAGGCGGGCGAGGACTACGGCACCACCGGCAGCCTGGACTGCACCGGCCCCTTCAAGCTGGGCACCTGGAACAAGGGCCAGTCGATCGAGCTCCAGCGCTTCGACGGCTACTGGGGCACCAAGGCCAAGTCCGCGAAGGCCGTCTTCACCTTCCTGACCGATCCCAACGCCCGTACGAACGCACTGCTGAGCGGCGAGGCCGACGGCGGCTACCTGATCCCCACCGAGAGCTACGACCGGCTGCGCGCGAGCGGCGCCGGCACGCTCTACTTCGGCGAGGGCCTCAGCACCGTCAACGTCAACGTCACGAGCATGAAGGGCGCACTCGGCGACGTCCGCGTCCGCCGGGCCCTGTCCCTGGCCCTGGACCGCCGCGGCTTCGTCAAGGCGGGCCTGGGCGGCGCGGGCACCGTCACCAGCTCGCTCACCACCAAGGCGGTCTGGGCCGGGGCCCCCGCCGCCATCCGCGCGTCCGCCTTCGACACCCTGCCCTCTCCCGAGCAGAACATCGAGGCGGCCAAGCGGATGGTCGAGGAGGCCGGCGCCACCGGCAAGACGCTGACCGTGGCCACCAGCTCGATCGGCCAGGACGTCTCGGTGCTGGCCACCGCGGTCCAGGACGCCGGCACCAGGATCGGCCTGAAGATCGAGCTGAAGACCATCGCCCCCAACGCGTTCACCGCGCTGTTCACCGACCCCGCGGCGCGCGAGGGCATCGACATGTTCCCGGAGACGTACTACGACTCCATCACCGACCCGATGGACCTGCTGAGCAACTTCCAGACCGGGGCCTACCAGAACTACGCCGGCTACAGCGACGAGTCCTACGACGCGCTGGCCGACAAGGCCCGCTCCGCGTACGACCCGGCCAAGCGCTTCTCGGCGGCCGCCGAACTCCAGAAGAAGGCCTCCGACCAGGTCCTGTGGATCCCGGTCGCCGAGTGGCCGACCGCGGTCTTCCTGAACAAGCGGATCACCGGCGCGCCCACCACCATCTCCTACCTCTACTCCCCGTGGGCCGCCGGCGTCGGGGCGGCCGCGCGATGACCTTCCTGCGCTTCGCCGTACGGCGGCTGGCCGAGATGGCCGCCACCCTGCTCGGCGCCTCCTTCGTGATCTTCGGCGCCCTGTACCTGGCTCCGGGCAATCCGGCGAGCTTCCTCCTGGGCGGCCGCTCGGCCTCCCCGGAGGCCCTGCAGGCGATCAACGAGCACTACCACCTGGACGACCCCTTCGCGGTGCGGTACCTGAACTGGCTCGGCCAGGTGCTGCAAGGCGACTTCGGCCGCTCGATCACGTACCGCACCGACGTGTCGCGGCTCCTCGCGGACCGGCTGCCCAACACCCTGATGCTGATCTCGATGGCGCTCGTACTGGTCCTCGTGTTCGGGCTGCTCCTCGGCTGGATCGGCGCCGTCCGCGGCGGGGCCGCCGACTCCGCGATCCTGGTGACCACCACCGTCGCCATCGGCACCCCGTCGTTCGTCGCGGCAGTGCTGCTGCAGGGCCTGTTCGCGGTGAAGCTGGGCTGGTTCCCCACCGGCGGCGCCGGCGAGGGATTCGGGCAGATGCTGTGGCATCTGACCCTGCCCGCCATCGCCCTGGCGCTCTACCTGATCGGCATGCTCGCCCGGGTCACCCGGGCCGCGATGCTCGAAGTCCTCGGTCAGGAGCACGTCACGGTCGCCCGCAGCCGGGGCGTGTCCGCGAGCCAGGTCATCCGCCGACACGTCTTCCGCAACGCACTGGGCACCGTGCTCACCACCGGCGGTCTCATCGTCTCCACCCTGCTGGTCTGCACCGTCCTGGTGGAGTCCGCGTTCAGCGTGGGCGGCATCGGCCAGCTCCTCGAACTCTCCACCACCACCAAGGACTTCCCCACCGTGCAGGCCATCTCCCTCATCATGGTCGCGCTGTTCATGACGGTGAACCTCGTCGTCGACCTGCTCCATCCGCTGGTCGATCCCCGGGTCACCCTCGGCCCCGCGAAGAAGGCCTCGTGAGCTCCGTCCTGGTGCGCCGGCCGGGCCTCGCCCGGCTCCGGACCTCCCGCGCCCCCCTCTCCCTGTTCTGTACGGGCTTCGTCGCCGTCGTCGTCCTCGTCGCGCTGTTCGCCCCCTGGATCGCGCCCTACGATCCCAACTCCGTCGACCTGGCGAACGCCCTCGCGGGCCCCTCCGCCGATCACCTCCTGGGCGTCGACGCCTCCGGGCGCGACACCTTCTCCCGGCTGGTCCTGGGCGCCCGCACCTCGCTCCTCGGCCCGCTCGGCGTGGTCGCCTTCTCCACCGTGGCCGGCGTGGCGATCGGCACCGCCGCCGCCTGGCGGGGCGGCTGGCTGGACTCGGTGCTCTCCCGCAGCACCGAGCTGGTCTTCGCCTTCCCCGGCATGCTGCTGGCCATCCTGATCGTCTCGGTCTACGGCGAGGGCCTGCTCGCCCCCGTCATCGCCCTGGCCATCGCCTACCTGCCCTACGTCAGCCGGCTGACGCGCTCCCTCGTACTGGCCGAGCGCACCCGCCCGTACGTGGAGGCGTACCGGGTGCAAGGGCATTCCGGGGCGCAGATCTGCCTGCGCCACGTGGTCCCCTCCATCGCCCCGGTCGTCCTCGCCCAGTCCGCGATCAACTTCGGCTACGCCCTGATCGACCTGGCCGGCCTCGCCTTCCTCGGGCTGGGCGTACCGGCCCTGACCCCCGACTGGGGCCGCATGGTCTTCGACGGCAACGCCGCCGTCCAGGCCGGCTACCCGCTCGCCTCGATCGTGCCGTGTGCGGCCATCGTGCTGACCGTGGTCGCCTTCAACGTCGTCGGCGAGTCCTGGGCCGACAAGGTCGCCAGGAGGGACCGATGAAAGCACCGAAGGCACCGAAAGCGCCGGCGTCCACGGCATCACCCACACCGCAGGCGTCGCTGAACACCCTTGAGATCGAGGGTCTGCGGCTGCACCTGCCGGGCGCCGTTCGGCCCGTCCTCGACGGCGTCGGGCTCACTGTCGGCCCCCGGGAGACCGTGGCCCTGGTCGGCGAGTCCGGCTCGGGCAAGAGCCTGACCTCGCGCAGCGTGCTGCGGCTGCTCCCCGACGGAGCCCGGACGGAGGGTGAGGTCCGGGTGGCCGGGGAGGACGTACTCACCATGTCCCCCGGGCAGTTGAGGGTGCTGCGCACCAGCACGGCGGCCATGGTCTTCCAGGACCCCCGGGCGGCGGTCAATCCGATGCGCCGCGTCGGCGACTTCCTCACCGAGAGCCTGCGGCTGAACGCCAGGGCGAGCAGGACGGTCGCCGAGGACCGGGCGGTGGCGATGCTGGAGGCCGTCGGCCTCACGGCGGGCGCCCTGCGCAAGTACCCCGGGCAGCTGTCCGGCGGCATGCTGCAACGGGTCGTGATCGCGGCCGCGTTGATGGGCGATCCGGCCCTGATCCTCGCCGACGAACCCACCACGGCACTGGACGTCACCACACAGGCCGAGGTGATCGGCCTCCTCGGCGATCTGCGCGAACGCTTCGGAACGGGGCTGCTGTTCGTCACGCACGACCTCGGCCTCGCCGCCGCGATCAGCGACAGGGTGTACGTGATGTACGCGGGCCGGATCGTGGAAACCGGCCCGGCCGACGAGCTGTTCGCCCGGCCCCGCCACCCGTACACGGCGGCCCTGCTGAACTCCACCCCGCGCCTGGACGCGCCCCGCGGGCGGCTCGCCGCGATCGAGGGCCGGCCGCCGAGCCTGCGGGAGGAGCTGAGCGGATGCCCCTTCGCCGCGCGCTGCGTGCTCGCGACCGACGTGTGCACGCGTGAGGCGCCAGCCCTGCTCCCGGTCGCCGGGGAGCCGGACCGGCTCGCCTCCTGCCACCACGGCGAGCTGATCGCCGAGCAGGAACGGAAGGAACTCCACCCATGAGCACCCCCATTGGCGCGAGCGCCGACACCACGACCGGCACGGCGGGCACGGCGGGCACGGCGGGCACGACCGGCACCGCCGACACGGCCGCCACCGCCGACACGGCCGGCACGGCGAAGACCGTCCTGGAGGTCCTGGGCCTGTACCGGACCTACGGGAGCGTCCGGGCCGTGGACGACGTGTCGTTCCGGCTGGCCGAGGGCGGCTCCCTGGGCATCGTCGGCGAGTCCGGTTCGGGCAAGACGACCACGGCCCGCATCGTCGTGGGTCTGGAACATGCGGACGAGGGCCGGGTCCTGATCCACGGCCGTGACCGGGGCGAGCACGCGCGCGGCAAGGCGCGCCGCCTCGCCCGGGCCCGTGAGGTCCAGATGGTCTTCCAGGACCCCTTCCTGTCCCTGGATCCGCGCACCACCGTGGGCGCGGCCCTGCGGGAGACCCTCGCCCTGCACTTCCCCGGCGCGGACCACGCGCACCGGATCACCGAACTGCTCGAGCAGGTCGGCCTCGGCTCCCGCGAGGCGGACGCGCTGCCCCGGCAGCTGTCGGGAGGGCAGCGCCAGCGCGTCGCGATCGCCCGCGCCCTGGCGGTCGAACCGGCCGTCCTCGTCCTCGACGAGGCGGTGGCCGCCCTGGACGTCTCGGTGCAGGCGCAGATCCTGAACCTGCTCTTCGACATCCGCGAACAGACCGGCGTCGGCTACCTGTTCATCACCCATGACCTCGGCGTCGTGCGCTGCGTGACCGATGACGTGATCGTCATGCGCAGCGGCCGGATCGTCGAGTCGGGCCCGACGCAGCAGGTGCTCGCCGATCCCCAACACCCCTACACGCGCCTGCTCCTGGAGTCCGTGCCCCGCCCGGGGTGGGATCCGCGGGGCATCGCCGCCGCACGTCGCGCGCTGTAAGGGGGCCGTGGGGGCGGCGGCGGCTCCCCACGGCCCAGTGGTCCATCACGCATCCACGTATGACGAAACGGAGTTCAGAGATGAACGAGCACGTCGCACGGAGGCTGGACAGACGAGGGTTCCTGACGGCAGCGGGCGCCGCCGCGGCCGGTTCCGCGCTGGCGGCGGTCGGCGGGCAGGCGTTCGCGGCCGTCCGCCCCTCGGCGGCGAACGCCGCCGAGGGCTTCGCCGTACCGATCGACACCGTCCGGCACACCCGGACGTGGATGGCGTGGCCCGACAGCTCCGCCATATGGGGCCGCGCTCTCGCGGGCGTGCAGGCGAACATCGCGCTCATCGCGAGGACCATCGCGAAGTACGAGCCGGTGGTCATGTGCGCCAACTCCGCGAGCGTGTCGAAGGCGAAGAGCGCCTGCGGCTCGGCGGTCACGGTGATCGGCTCGATCCCGGTGGACGACTGCTGGATGCGCGACAGCGGCCCGGTGTTCCGTACCAACGGGGCGGGCGGCCTGGACGCGGTCGGCCTGAACTTCAACGGCTGGGGCAATCAACAGACCCACGCCAGGGACTCTCTGGTCGCCGGACGGGTCGCCGCCTATGCCGGAGTGGCCTTCAGCACCGCGGGGTTCACCGGCGAGGGCGGCGCGGTGGAGGCGGACGGCGCCGGCACGCTCATGGCCACCCGCAGCTCCCTGATCAACCCGGATCGCAATCCCAACAGGACCCAGGCCCAGCTGGAGGCCGCCATGTGCGCGGCCTTCGGCGCCTCCAAGGTCATCTGGTTCAAGGGCGTCCTCGGCCGGGACATCACCGACGACCACGTCGACGCCACGTCCCGGTTCCTCGAGGCGGGGAAGGGGATGGTGCAGATGCCGCTGGCGAGCGATACCGACGCCTGGTCGAACGACGCGCGCCGGCAGTACCAGATCCTGTCCACCAGCACGAGCGCGCTCGGAAACCCGATCGCGGTCACCCGGCTCCAGGGCCCGGACTACGACAGGATCCGCTCCACCAGCCCCGACTTCGTGGCCTCCTACGTCAACTACTACGTGTGCAACGGCGCCGTGATCTCCTCGCAGTTCGGTCACGCCACCGCGGACGCCGCGGCCAAGCTCACCCTCCAGCGCGCCTTCCCGGGCCGGGTCGTCGAGCAGCTCAACACCGACAGCCTCGGCGCGGGCGGTGGCGGCATCCACTGCGTGACCCAGCAGCAGCCGGTCCCGTAACCGCTCCCCCGCACATCCGGTCCCCCGCCGCCCGCGGGGGACCGGATCGCCCTGCGGGGCTACTGAGGTACGGGGCTACGGAGCTACGTCGTCCCAGGCCATCGCGCTCATCCGCCAGCCCTCGGGAGTCCGTACGTACTGGGTGGTCTTGTGGCCGGTGCCCTCGAACCACGTTCCGTCGAGGTATCCGGACTTGCGGTACTCGCTGAACCGGTGCGCGACCGAACCGAAGACCTCGGTCCGCTCGGCGACCTCCCATTCGCGGAACTCCGTCAGCGTCCCGTCGGTGAGGATCTTCTCCCGCGGCTCGATGAAGCCGTCGAGGTCGTAGATCACCGGCTCGGCCCCGACGTTCTTGATGATCATCCCCTGGGGGATGAACACCTCCCGGACGGCGCCCAGATCCGGCCGCCCGCCTCCGGCGTTGGTGAACGCCCCGAGGAAGATGCTCATCAACCGGTCCAGCTCGGCCTTGACTTCGGACACGCGTACCCTCCCGAGAGCGAAGATTCCCGGCCGATCTTCGCCCACCCCCCGCCACCAGGGCAATGGCCCGGGCGGCCCCGCCACCGCCGGCGCCACTCCCCGTCCGCGTGGCGGACGGATGCCCGGGTGAGCGCCAAGGGCGTCCGCATACAACGAAAGAGCCGGTCGAAGCGAAGTTCCGTCTCTTTGACCCGCCCTTTTCGGTCTACTGACCTCTGTGTCCGAGGGGGGACTTGAACCCCCACGCCCGATAAAGGGCACTAGCACCTCAAGCTAGCGCGTCTGCCATTCCGCCACCCGGACTAGGTGGTCGGCCCCGGTTTCCCGCGGCGACATGGACAACAATAGCAAAGGTTCGGCGGGGTTCCGACCAGGTATTTCGCCCGGCCCGAGTCCGACGCGCCGCGCTGACCTGCGGGCATGCCCGGGGTGGACGGGCCTGCCCGTCTCGAGACGTTGCGTCTCGCGAGCCGCGGCCCAGGGGGCGGCCCAGGGCTACGCGTACCTGACCAATCAGGTGCCGCCCGACCGGCCCGTGCGCCGCTTGCTGATCCTGCTCGCCATGGGGGCGTTCCTGGTGTGCGCCCTGGCCGTGCCGACGGCCTTCGGGGACGGCGGGGTCGCCTTCGGGCTCGGCTACCTCGTCGTCGTGATCACGCACAGTGCGCTGTACAGCCAGGCCCACGGGCGCGGGGTGCTGTGGTTCGCGCTGCCGAACGCGCTGTCCGCGCTCTCGGTGACGGCCGCCGGGCCGTTCGACGGGGCGGCGGCCCTCGGGCTGTGGGGCCTGGCGCTGCTGTTCCAGTTCGTCACGCCCGCCATCTCGCGGCGGGCGACGGCCTCGGGGGCCGAAGCCGCCGAGGGGACGACCGTCGAGGAGCAGCTCGGCGGGATCGGCGCCGCGCACTTCGTGGAACGGCACGGACTGCTGCTGATCATCGTGTTCGGCGAGTCGATCATCGCGGTCGGCATCGGTGTGGGCTCGCTGCCGCTGACCTTCGGGATCGTCGTCGGCGCGTTCCTGACCCTGGCCGTCGGGGCCGCGCTGTGGTGGATGTACTTCGTCCGCGACGAGGGGCGCGCCGAGCACGTCTTCTCGGGCTGTCCCCCGGACCGGCGTTTCAAGCTGGCGCTGCGCGCGTACTACTACTGCTTCATCCCGATGCTGCTGGGCATCGCCACCTTCTCGGCGGGCGTGAAGAAGAGCATCGGGCACCTGGGCGAGCAGCTGCCGGCCGGACCCGCCCTCGCGCTCGCGGGCGGGGGCGCCTGTTATCTGGCCGGGGACGTCGCCTTCCGGCTGGTGCTGGGGATCCGGCCGGTACTGTTCCGCGCGCTCGCGGTGGTGCCCGTACTGGCGACCGCCGCGGCGGGCATGCGGATCGGCGCGGTCTGGCAGCTGACGGCGCTGGTCCTGGTGCTCGTGGCCGCGCTGGCGGCGGAGTCCCGCCACGGGCCCTGGCCCGGCAGGGGACCCGAAGGCGGCCGAGGCCGCGGGGGGGGGCAGCGCTGGATTTGGGCCCGGTGTTCCGGGGGGATTCGTGTTTCTGGGAACCGGGGGTTTCCGGACGATTATGTCCCCTCCAGCGTCGGAAAGGT
>NZ_JBHWMB010000041.1:41852-44066 GCF_042730015.1 Streptomyces sp. NPDC059957
GAGTGTTTTGAGGGCCGGGGGTGTTGTTTTGGGTGCTGGGGGTTGTGGTGGGGGGGGAGTCCAGCAATGGTTCTTGGTTGGGGGGGGGACCGGGGGACGGCCGAGCCCGGGGGGGGGACCACCGCGTCCCCGGGCCCAGGTGTCACGGGGAGCTCAGTGTTACGGGCAGCTGAGTGTTACGGGCAGCTGATGACCTGGCCGGCGTAGGAGAGGTTGCCGCCGAAGCCGAAGAGGAGGACGGGCGCCCCGGAGGGGATCTCGCCGCGCTCGACCAGCTTGGACAGGGCCATCGGGATGGAGGCGGCCGAGGTGTTGCCGGAGTCGACCACATCGCGGGCGACGACGGCGTTGACGGCGCCGATCTTCGCGGCGAGCGGCTCGATGATCCGCAGGTTCGCCTGGTGGAGGACGACCGCGGCCAGGTCCTCGGGGGTGATCCCGGCCTTCTCGCAGACCTTGCGGGCGAGCGGGGGGAGCTGGCTGGTGGTCCAGCGGTAGACGGACTGGCCCTCCTGGGCGAAGACCGGCGGCGAGCCCTCGATGCGGACCGCGTTGCCCATCGAGGGGACCGAGCCCCACAGGACCGGGCCGATACCGGGCTCCTCGCAGGCCTCGACCACGGCCGCGCCGGCGCCGTCACCGGTCAGGACGCAGGTGGTGCGGTCGCTCCAGTCGGTGATCTCGGTCATCTTGTCGGCCCCGATGACCAGCGCCCGGGTGGCGGCGCCGGCCCGGATCGCGTGGTCGGCGGTGGCCAGGGCGTGGGTGAAGCCCGAGCAGACGACGTTGATGTCCATCACGGCGGGGCTGGAGCCCATGCCGAGCTTGGCCGCGACGCGGGCGGCCATGTTGGGGGAACGGTCGATCGCGGTGGACGTGGCGACGAGGACGAGGTCGATGTCGTCCGGGGTCAGACCGGCGCTCGCGAGCGCCTTGCCCGCGGCCTGGTAGGCCAGCTCGTCGACCGGTTCGTCGGGTCCGGCCATGTGCCGGGTCTTGATCCCGACGCGGGAGCGGATCCACTCGTCGTTGGTGTCCACCATGGCGGCGAGGTCCTCGTTGGTGATCACCTTCGAGGGTTGGTAGTGCCCTAGCGCCACCACGCGTGAACCGGTCATGGGCGGGGTCCCCCCTTGTAAGGCAGTCAGGATTTACCAGCTTTGCCTGCTACTGATGGGTACAAGGGCGCGTGACCCGACAGGATTCAGTGCCCGGAATTTGGAGCTTCCCGAGGGTCCTCCAGCCGGGGAAGGGGCCCCGAGCCGATCCTGGAGAATGGGTGTTCCAGGCGTACGGCAAGAACAGAACAGGTGGGCTGATCACATGGGACGGGTCACCGAACGCCGTCGCGTCGTCCGGATCCGGGGCGGCGTCGCAGGGGCCCGGGCGGACACGCTGGTGGCCGAAGAGCCGCTGGAGATACGGCTGAACGGCAAACCGCTGGCCATCACGATGCGCACCCCGGGTGACGATTTCGCGCTGGCCGTGGGCTTCCTCGCCAGCGAGGGGGTGCTCGCCTCGGCCTCGGACGTCCGGGCCGTGACCTACTGCGAGGGCGCCGCCGAGGACGGAACGAACACCTACAACGTGGTGAACGTGCAGCTCGCCGCCGGAGTTCCGGTGCCGGACATCACGCTGGAGCGGAACGTCTACACCACCTCCTCGTGCGGCCTGTGCGGGAAGGCCAGCCTGGACGCGGTGCGCACCGCGACCCGGTTCCCGGGGCTCGCGGACGATCCCGTACGGGTGGGCGCGCGGGTCCTCGGGGAGCTGCCGGACCTGCTGCGCGCGGAGCAGAAGGTCTTCGAGCGCACGGGCGCCCTGCACGGCGCCGGGCTGTTCTCGGCGGGGGGCGAGCTGATCGACGTACGGGAGGACGTGGGGCGGCACAACGCGGTGGACAAGATCGTCGGGCGGGCGCTGCAAGCCGGGCGGCTGCCGCTGGCGGGTTCGGTGCTGCTGGTGTCGGGGCGCGCCTCGTTCGAGCTGGCGCAGAAGGCCGTGATGGCGGGCATCCCGGTGCTGGCGGCCGTATCCGCTCCGTCCTCGCTGGCGGTGGACCTGGCGCTGGAGTCGGGGCTGACGCTGGTCGGCTTCCTGCGGGGCGGGGACATGAACATCTACGCGGGCGAGGAGCGGATCGACCTGACGGCGTGAGCCGCGGCCCGGCGGGGCGGCGGCTGGGCTCCGACGGGGCGGCGGGGGGGCTCCGAC
>NZ_JBHWMB010000041.1:44076-74003 GCF_042730015.1 Streptomyces sp. NPDC059957
GGGAAGAGGAGGGGGGGGGGGGGGGGGGGGGGCGGGGGGGGAGGGGGGTTGGCTGGGGGGGGGGGGGGGGGGGGGTCTGGGGGGGTGGGGTTTCCTCTCCTCTCCCCCCCCCCCGCTGCCCCGCTCTGGCTACTTGTCGGCCAGGTGACCCGCCCCGGTGTGCTCGGTGCCCACCGGGGCCTTGACGGTCTGGCTGTACGGGTTGTCCTTGGACGCGGGCTCGATCTTCTTCGCGGCGACGTGCGGGGTGCCCGCCGGGGCCTCGATCGTGTGGCTGTGGGAAGAGCCGTCCTTGGCGGTGCCACCGCCGTTGTCCGCGGCGTGGGCGGCCCCGCCGATGGCGAGGATTGCGAGCAGGGCTGCGGCGGAGACGGCGGCGATGCGCTTGCTGAGCTTCATGAGGGGCTCCCTGGTGGTTCGGGGTTTCTTGCTGACACCCAGAACCTAGAAGAACCGGACATTTCCTCGCTCTAACGCTTTCCGCCCCCGAACCGCCTCAGCCCTTACTCCGACCCCACTGTTCCGCCCCGATCAGCGCTTGCGGCGGCCGCGACGGGAGGCGGGCTCGGCCGGCTTCGGTTCCGGGGGGTCGATGCGGTGGAGGTCGAGGGTCGCCGGGAGCGGGATGGCTCCGGGGCCGCCCGCTTCGGCCCAGGCGATGACCTCGTCGGTGGCGGTGTCGTCCAGGGCCCAGCCGAACCAGACCGCACGGGCGCCCCGGCGGCGGGCCTCCGTGGTGGGCTGGACCACGATGACATTGGCCTGCGCGCAGGGGCCGAGGCAGTCGCTCGTACGGACGGCCAGGCGCCCGTCGGAGGCCGCCGCGGCCTCGCGCAGCCGGGCCAGCTGTCCCGCGTGGTCGGTGCCGGGGTTCTTGCGGGGGTCGCCGCAGCAGCAGCCCCGGCAGACCACCAGGGTGCAGGGGCGCGGGGCGTGGGCGGAGAGCGGGCGTATCCAGGTCACCGCCGCACGTTACCGGGCCTGCGGGACCGGGTGTTGGGGGCCGCGCGAGACCTCCGCCACATGCCCGGCGGCGAGTTCGGGCCGCTCCGTGGCCTGTGGGGCCTGCGGGTCCCGTGCTCGGCGGCGGGCCAGTACCGCACAGACCATCAGCTGCATCTGGTGGAAGAGCATCAGAGGCAGCACGGCGAGGCTCGCCTGGGGGCCGAACAGCACGCTGGCCATGGGGAGTCCGGCGGCCAGGCTCTTCTTCGACCCCGCGAACTGGATGGCGATCCGGTCCTCGCGGGTGAAGCCGAGGCGCTTGGCCCCGTACCAGGTGGCCGCCAGCATCACGGTGAGGATGACCGCCTCCACGGCCATCAGCCCGCCGAGGCGCGGGAGGCTGACCTGGCGCCAGATCCCGGCGACCATGCCCGCGCTGAAGGCGGTGTAGACGACGAGCAGGATCGAGGCGCGGTCCACGTAGCCGAGCACCTTCTTGTTCCGTACCAGGAAGCCGCCCACCCAGGGGCGCAGGGCCTGACCGAGGAGGAAGGGCAGGAGCAGCTGGAGGACGATCTTCACCAGTGAGTCGGAGGAGAAGCCGCCCGCGCTGTTGCCGAGCAGGCCGGCCGCGAGGAGGGGGGTCAGGAAGATGCCGATGAGGCTGGAGAAGGAGCCCGCGCAGATCGCGGCGGGGACGTTGCCGCGGGCGATCGACGTGAAGGCGATGGAGGACTGGATGGTGGAGGGGACCAGGCAGAGGAAGAGCAGGCCGCTGTAGAGCGGCGGCGTGAGGACGCCGGGCACCAGGGCGTGCGCGGCGAGGCCCAGGAGGGGGAAGAGGAGGAAGGTCGAGGCCAGCACGGTGAGGTGCAGCCGCCAGTGGCGCATCCCGTCGAGGGCCTCACGGGTGGAGAGCCGGGCGCCGTAGAGGAAGAACAGCAGGGCCACCGCCGCCGTCGAGGCGACCTCGGCCGCGGAGGCGGCCGCGCCGCGGGCGGGCAGCAGGGCGGCGAGGCCGACGGTGGCGAGCAGACCCATGATGAACGGGTCCACGGGGAGCCGGGCGGGGAGGTGCGGGCGGCGCATGGGGATGCTCACTTGCTGAGGTCGGCGGCAGGGCGGGGCAGGGCGGGCGGGAAGGGCGGGAAGGGCGGGAGCGGCCTCGACGGATTCCCTCTCATTCTCGGGGGCGGATTGGTGATCGGGAAACCCGCACACCGCTCTCACTGTCATCACGGAACGTGATGAGCGGGAGTAGGGTGGGCGATGTGTACGACCCCGTTCAGCTGCGCACCTTCCTCACCGTCGCCCAGACCCTGAGCTTCACGCAGGCCGCCGCCCGGCTCGGCGTGCGCCAGTCCACGGTCAGCCAGCACGTGCGCCGCTTGGAGGAGGCCACGGGCCGGCCCCTCTTCCTGCGCGACACGCACAGCGTGGAGCTCACCGAGGACGGCGAGGCGCTGCTCGGCTTCGCCCGCTCGATCCTGGAGGCGAACGAGCGGGCGGCGGCCTTCTTCGCGGGCACCCGGATCCGGGGCCGGCTGCGCTTCGGCGCCTCGGAGGACTTCGTGCTGACCCGGCTGCCGGAGATCCTGGAGGCCTTCCGGCACGAGCACCCCGAGGTGGAGCTGGAGCTGTCCGTGGAGCTGTCGGGGACCCTGCACGAGCGGCTGGACGCGGGGCGGCTGGACCTCGTACTCGCCAAGCGGCGCGGGGACGGGGACGAGCGGGGCCGGCTGGTGTGGCGGGACCGGATGGTGTGGATCGGCGCGGAGGGACTGCGGGTGGACCCGGACCGGCCGGTGCCGCTGATCGTCTTCCCGCCGCCGGGGATCACGCGGGAGCGGGCGCTGGACGTGTTGCAGGCGGACGGACGGCCTTGGCGGATCGCCTGTACGAGCGGCAGCCTGAGCGGCCTGATCGCGGCGGCGCGGGCCGGGCTGGGCGTGATGGCCCACACCCGGGGGCTGATCCCGCCGGGGCTGGTCCGGGTCGGCGGCCTCCCGGACCTCGGAACGGTGGAGTTCGCCCTCCTGCGGGGCGCCCGCGGCTCCGCCGCCGCGGAAGCCCTGGCCACGGCGATCCTGTCGGGCGCGGACCGCCTGACGCGGACCGCGTAGGGGGCTCGCGCAGCGGGGGCACGGCTTCGCGGCCGGGGCCGCACGCAAGGCGCCGGAAGCCGCGCACCCGGAGGCGGGACCAAACCGCCGAAGCCGTGTGGGCACCCACCCGCCGCCAGGGGCCACGATCCGGGGCCGGGCAAGGCGCCGAGGCCACGTCGGGTGCCGGGCCACCACACCGTGTTCGTGAGCGGCGACGACGCCGACGTCAAGGCCGAGACCACCGCGCTGCTGCGCTCCTTCGGCTGGGCGCCCGAGCAGATCACCGATCTCGGCGACCTGTCGAGCGCCCGCGCCACCGAGGCCCTGATGGCGCTCTGGCTGCGGCTCTACGGGGTGCTCGGCCCGGTGGACTTCAACCTCTCCGTGGTCACGGCCCGGGGGGTGTCCTGATACGCACCACTGAGGAGGTCTTGTGGAGGTCTTCCTTCCGTGATCACTGGCGGGTAGGCGTGGGATAGCGTCGCCGCGCCGTACGGAGAGGAGCGGGCCTTGCACGAGATCACCGTCCCACCGGTCGTCACGGGCTCACCCGTCGGCGGTCTGGCCGACGCCGTCTTCCAGCACGCGCTCGAGGACCCCGGCCGGGTCGTGCTCGGCCGCAAGTCGGGCGGGGTCTGGGGCGACGTGACCTCCGGCGAGCTGGCCTCCGAGGTGCTCGGGCTCGCCAAGGGGCTGCTCGCTCAGGGCATCCGCTTCGGGGACCGGGTCGCGATCATGTCCCGTACCCGGTACGAGTGGACGCTCTTCGACTTCGCCCTGTGGGCGATCGGCGCCCAGCCGGTCCCCGTCTACCCCTCGTCCTCCGCCGAGCAGGTGCACTGGATCCTCTACGACTCCGAGTGCACGGCCTGTGTGGTGGAGGACGAGGACCAGGCCATGACCGTCGGGTCGGTGATCGACCGGTTGCCGGTGCTGCGCCGGCTGTGGCAGCTGGACACGGGCGCCGTGGACGGGCTCGTCGAGGACGGGCTCCAGGTCGCCGAGGACGTCGTGCACCGCCACCGGAGCGCCGTGACGCCCGACGCGACGGCCACCGTCATCTACACCTCGGGGACCACCGGACGCCCCAAGGGCTGTGTGCTGACCCACGGCAATTTCATGTTCGAGGCCGACACGATGGTGACCCGCTGGGAGTCCGTCTTCCAGGCCGGGCCCGGCGAGCAGCCGTCCACCCTGCTGTTCCTGCCGCTCGCCCACGTCTTCGGGCGGATGGTGGAGGTGGCGGCCGTCCGCGCCCGGGTCAAGCTCGGGCACCAGCCGGTGCTGGCGGCGGCCGAACTGCTGCCGGACCTCGCCGCGTTCCGGCCGACGTTCGTGCTCGGTGTGCCGTACGTCTTCGAGAAGGTCTTCGCCGCCGCCCGCCGCAAGGCCGAGACCGAGGGCCGGACGGGGCCCTTCGACCGGGCGGTGGAGACGGCCGTGCGGTACGCACAGGCGCGCGAGGAGAAGGCGTTCGGCACCGGTCCCGGGCCCTCGGCGAAACTGCGCGTGGAGCACCAGCTCTTCGAGAAGCTGGTGTACGGGAAGGTCCGCGAGGCGCTGGGCGGCCGGGTGCGGTACGCCATGTCGGGCGGCTCCGCGATGTCGCGCCGGCTGGGGCTGTTCTTCGACGGCGCCGGGGTGACGGTCTTCGAGGGGTACGGGCTCACCGAGTCCTGCGCGGCGGCCACCGCGAACCCGCCCGGGGCCGTCAAGTACGGCACCGTCGGGCGGCCGATCCCCGGCGGTACGGTGCACATCGCCGGCGACGGGGAGATCTGGCTGTACGGCGCCCACATCTTCTCCGGGTATCTGAACGACCCGCAGGCCACGGAGGCCGTCCTGCGGGAGGGCTGGCTGGCGACGGGGGACCTGGGGCGTCTCGACGCCGACGGGTACCTCACGATCACGGGGCGCAAGAAGGAGATCCTGGTGACCTCCAACGGCAAGAGCGTGGCCCCGGCCGCCCTGGAGGAGCGGGTCCGCTCGCACCCGCTCGTCTCCCAGTGCGTGCTGGTGGGCAACGACCGGCCGTACATCGCGGCGCTGCTCACCCTGGACATGGAGGGGGTCGCGCACTGGATGGCGATGCGCGGCCGCCCCCAGCTGCCGGCGGCGGACCTGGTGCTGGACCCCGATCTGACGGCGGAGGTGCGACGGTCGGTGGTGGCGGCCAACACCCTGGTCTCCCAGGCCGAGTCGATCCGCACCTTCCGCGTCCTGCCCGAGCAGTTCACCGAGGAGCGGGGGCTGCTGACGCCCTCGCTGAAGCTGAAGCGGCGGGCCATAGAGAAGGTCTACGCCGAGGAGGTGGCGGACCTCTACCAGTCCTGACGGACGCCACCGGCACGGCGCGGTGCGATCACACCAACGGTCCGAACCGTTACCTGACGGGTCGTCACTTTACTTGTCGTTGATATTGACGATGCGTCAGGTCACGCACAGAATGCGGGGATTCCGACCGGAGGGGATCCACACATGTTGCGACCGATCCGCACCCTGGCCGCTGCGGCGGCAGCGCTCGCGCTCGTCTCCGCCTGCAACTCCGCCTCCAACGGCGCCTCCACCGACAAGCCGGGAGTGGCCGGCGGCAACTCCCGCGGGGTGACCGCCGAATCGATCAAGGTCGGCGGCATCGTGTCGATGACCAGCGCCAGCGGCTACAGCAAGAAGGCCACCGACCTCGGGGCGAAGGCCCGCTACATGAGGGCCAACGCCGAGGGCGGGATCAACGGCCTCAAGATCGACTACATCGGCGCCGAGGACGACGGGCAGGACCCCGCCAAGAACCTGGCCGCGGCCCGCAAACTCGTCCAGCAGGACAAGGTCTTCGCGATCGCCCCCATGAGCTCGGTCACCTTCACCGGCGCCGACTTCCTGGAGCAGGAGAAGGTACCCACCTTCGGCTGGGGCACGCTGCCCTCCTTCTGCGGACCCAAGTACATCTACGGGTTCAACGGCTGCCTCGTCCCCACCCCCGGCGGCACCATCAACCAGACCTGGCCCGAGGGCATCGGCCAGATCCTCGGCGGCGCCGCGGGCAAGTCGGTCGCGATCATCGCCAACGACAGCGACGCCGGAAAGTTCGGCGTGCGCACCTTCCAGCAGGGCTTCGCCAGCGCCGGGTTCAAGGTCTCCTACGCCAAGGCCTCGGTGCCCGGCACCGCCGTGCCGAGCGACTGGTCGGCGTACGTCAAGGAGATCCTCGAGAGCAACGACGGCAAGGCCCCGGACGCGGTCGTCTCCGTCATGCAGACCCCCAACAACATCGGGCTGTTCACCTCGCTCAAGCGCAGCGGGTACAAGGGCCTGCTCTCCGACCCGACCGACTACGACCCGGGTCTGCTCGCCAAGGACGCCACCAAGCAGGCCCTCGACGGCGTGCACGTCCTGCTCCAGTTCGAGCCGTTCGAGTCGACGAACCCGAAGATGGCCCAGTTCAAGGCCGACATCAAGGCCGCGTCGGGCGGGCTGGACGTGCCGCTCAACATGCACATGATGACCGGGTACATGTCGGCCGACCTGTTCGTGTCCATCGCGCAGAAGGCGGGCAAGGGCCTGACCGTCGAGTCCTTCCAGGCCGCCGCGCAGGGCTTCTCCGACACCGACACCCTCGTCGGCAACCGCGCGGAGCCCAAGGGCCAGAAGGACAGCTTCGGCTGCGGGGCGCTCGTCCAGCTGAAGAACGGCGCGTACGAGGTCTCCGTACCGTTCAAGTGCTACGAGCCCATCCCCTTCAAGTAGGGGTACGGGAAACCGAATGGGAGATCTGCTCGCCTTCGTACTGAGCGGTCTGGTGTCCGGCGCCCTGTACGCACTGCTGGCCACCGGGCTGGTGCTGTCGTACTCGGCGTCCGGGCTGTTCAACTTCGCGCACGGGGCCACCGCCTACCTGTGCGCGCTCACCTTCTACGAACTGCACTCCGGGCTCGGCTGGCCGGCCGTCCCGGCGGCGCTGCTGGTGGTCCTGGTCCTGGCGCCCGGTCTCGGGTGGGCGCTGGACCGGCTGATGTTCCGCCGGCTCGCGCAGGTCGGCGAGACGGCGCAGATCGTGGCCACCATCGGACTCCTGGTGGCCCTGCCCGCGGCCGGTCTCTGGACGGTGGAGCTCCTGACCGACGCGGGAGCGCCGCTCAAGCCGGCGGAGAACCAGTTCGGGCTCCCGGGGGTGGGGCCGAGCCCCGCCGTCTCCTGGCAGCTCACCTCCGACGTGGGCATCGACTCCGACCAGCTGATCACCTGGGTGGCCACGGCCCTGGTGGCCGTCGCCCTGTGGGTGCTGATGCGGCACACCCGGCTGGGGCTGCGGCTGCGCGCCGCCGTCGACAACCGCTCGCTCACCGAGCTGCGCGGGATCGACGCCGACCGGCTGTCCTCGGTGGCGTGGATGATCGCCTCGGGTCTGGCCGGGCTGGCGGGGGTCCTGGCGACCCCGCTGCTCGGGCTGTCCGCGCACGATTTCACGCTGTTCCTGTTCGTGTCGGCCACGGCGGCCGTCATCGGGCGGTTCGCCTCCGTCCCGCTCGCCTTCGCGGGCGGCCTCGGGCTCGGGGTCCTGCAGAACCTGGTCGTCGGCTACGCGTCCTTCGCCGACTCCATCACCGGCTTCAGGACGGCCGTACCCTTCCTGATCCTGTTCGGGGGGCTGCTGGTGCTCACCCGGCGGGCCCGGGCCGCCGGGACCGCCGCCGTGGACGTCGCGTCCCCGGACCATCTGGCCGGGGCCACTTGGGTGCGGCGCTGGGGGGTGTGGGCCGCGGGCGCGGTACTGCTGGGAACGGCCTTCTACACCGTGACCACCCCCTTCTGGAGCGGGCTCCTCGCCCAAGGGCTCGCGCTGGCCCTGGTGTTCATGTCCTTCACCGTGGTCACCGGGCTCGGGGCGATGGTGTCCCTGGCCCAGGGCACCTTCGTGACCGGGGCCGCGCTGGTGGCAGGGCTGCTGATGAGCCGCGGGTGGCCGTTCTTCGCGGCGCTTGCGGTCGGCACGTGCGTGGCCGCCGTCCTGGGGGCCCTGGTCGCACTGCCCGCGCTACGGCTCGGCGGGCGCTCCCTGGCACTGGCGACGCTGGCCCTGGCCTTCCTGGCGGACCAGGTGCTCTTCCAGATGCGGTGGCTGCGCAACGGGGACTCCGGGTGGTCCATCCCGCGCCCCGTCATCGGGCCGGTGGACCTGTCCGACGACCGGGCGCTGGGCGTGGCCCTGCTCGTCCTGGTCGCGGCGGTCGCCGCCGGGCTGAGCGCCCTGCGGAACTCCCCCTCGGGCCGGGCGATGCTCGCCGTACGGTCGGCTCCCGCGGCCGCGATGGCCTCCGGGGTGTCCGTGCTGCGGACGAAGCTGCTGCTGTTCACTCTGTCGGCTGGGCTGGCCGGCTTCGGCGGTGTGATGTACGCCTCGTACAACACCCGCATCACCGCTACGGACTTCACGGCGATGACCGGGCTGGTGTGGCTGGCGGTGGTCGTCGCGGCGGGCGTGCGCAGGCCGCAGTACGCGGTGGTGGCGGGGCTGGTCTTCGCCGTCGCTCCGCGGGTGATGGCGGACTACGTGACGGAGTCGGCGCACCTGCCGGTGATCCTGTTCGGCCTGGCGGGGTTGGCCCTGGCCAACGATCCCGACGGGTATTGCGCGGCGGTGCCGGTGCGGCGGGCCCGACGGCGGGCGGCTTCCCGGGGCGGGGCCGTTGCCTTGGCCGGAGCCCACGTCTCGGCCGGGGCCGTTCCCGCGGCACGGGTCGGTGGCGGAGCCGGGGTGGGCCCTGCGGGGCTCTCCCCCACCCCGCCCCCTCCCGCTGCGCCGGATGACGCGGCTCCGCCGCGGGGCGGGACTTCACCCCGGACCCCTTCGGGGGCTCCGCCCCCGGACCCCCGCTCCTCAAACGCCGGCGGGGCTGATCTCGCCGGGGGCCGGGGCAGCGCCCCGGTTTCGGGAAGGGGCGGGGTGGGGGAACAGCCGTCCGCGGAGCCGTCCGCGCTGGAGCTGCGCGGTGTGACCGCCGGGTACGACGGGGGGCTCGTGCTGCACGGGGTCGGCCTCGTCGTCCGGAAGGGCGAGATCCTCGCCGTGCTCGGGCCCAACGGGGCCGGGAAGAGCACCGCCTGCCGGGTGGCGGCCGGCGCGCTGCCGGTGACCGGCGGGACCGTACTCGTCAACGGACGGGACGCCACCCGCGACGGCGCCGTCGGACGCTCACGCGCAGGAGTGCTGCTCGCGCCGGAGGGACGGGGGATCTTCCCCTCGCTCAGCATCGAGGAGAACCTCGCCCTCTACCTGGGGGGTGCGGACGAACGGGACGCCGTCTACGACCGGTTCCCCCGGCTGCGCGAGCGACGCACGCTCTCCGCCGGGTCGTTGTCCGGCGGGGAACAGCAAATGCTGGCCCTCGCACCGCTGTTGCAGCGCCCGCCCGCAGTGCTCATCGCGGACGAACCCTCCCTCGGGCTCGCCCCGCGCGTGGTGGACGAGGTGTACGGGCTCCTCATGGAGCTCCGCGCCGCCGGCACCGCGCTGCTGCTGGTGGAGGAGAAGGCGGCCGAGATCCTCGGGATCGCCGACACCGTCGCCTACCTCTCGCAGGGCCGCGTCTCCTGGTGCGGCCCGCGCTCCGAGGTGGAGGCGGACCGGCTGACCGAGGCCTACCTGGGGATGGCGACATGAGAGAGGACCCCTATGTGCTGGAGGCCCGCGGCGTCAGTGTCCGGTTCGGCGGGGTCAGGGCGCTGACGGGCGTGGACCTCGGGATCCGGGCCGGCGAGGTGTGCGGGCTGATCGGGCCGAACGGGGCAGGGAAGACCACCCTGTTCGACGTGCTGTCCGGGATCCGGCGGCCCGACCAGGGCCGGATGCTGCTCGACGGGGTGGACGTCACCCGGCGCTCCCCCGTCTGGCGGGCCCGGCACGGGATGCGCCGGACCTTCCAGCGCCAGCAGCTGTTCGGGCAGCTCAGCGTGGCCGACAACGTCCTCGTCGCGCAGGAGTGGCGGGGCGGGGGCGGCGGTTTCGCCGCCGATCTGGTCGCCTCGCCCACCCGGCGCCACCGGGAGCGGGAGCGGCGGGAGCGGGCCGCGCGGGTGCTGGCCGACTGCGGCATCGGCGCGCTCGGGGACGCGTACGCCGGCGGTCTGCCGGTGGGGCGGGCCCGGATGGTGGAGCTGGCCCGCGCGGTGGCCGATCCGCCCCGGGTGCTGCTCCTGGACGAGCCCGCCTCGGGCATGTCCGCGCCCGAACGCGAGCAGCTCGCGGCAGTCGTGCGCCGGCTCGCCGGGGAGGAGGGCTGCGCGGTGCTGTTGGTCGAGCACAACGTCGCCTTCGTGATGGACCTCTGCACCCGGGTGGTGGTCCTGGACCTGGGCACCGTGCTCGCCGAGGGCACGGCCGCCGAGGTACGGGCCAACGCGCTCGTCCGGGAGGCGTACCTGGGGGCGTAGCGCCGTGCGCCTGTTTCCGCCGTACGAATTCACCCGTACGGCGGGAATAGGCCACGCCGGGGCCCGGTTGTCGCCGGTCGTACGGGCACGCGCACCTGCGTCCGTACGGCAGTCAGCACCCGCACCAGCGACGACCAGAGGGAACGACCGACGTGAATCAGGTCCCCGGCATCAAGCTCAACAACGGCACGCTCATGCCCCAGCTCGGCTACGGCGTCTGGCAGGTTCCGGACGCCGAGGCGGAGCAGGCCGTCCGGACGGCTCTGGAGGCGGGCTACCGCAGCATCGACACGGCCGCCGTCTACGGCAACGAGGAGGGCACCGGCAAGGCCATCGCCTCCGCCGGGGTGCCGCGCGAGGAGCTCTTCGTCACCACCAAGCTGTGGAACGGGAAGTCCGAGACCTGGGGCCGGGACAACGTGCTCCGCGAGTTCGACGCCTCGCTCGCCAAGCTGGGCCTCGACGAGATCGACCTGTACCTGATCCACTGGCCGCGCCCGATGCGCGACGACTTCCTCGCCATCTGGAAGGCCTTCGAGGAGATCGCGCAGAGCGGCCGCGCCAAGGCGGTCGGCGTGTCCAACTTCCGCCCCGCCGACCTGGAACGGCTCGGCGCCGAGAGCTCCCTGGTGCCGGCCGTGAACCAGATCGAGCTGCACCCGCTGCTCCCCCAGACCGAGCTGCGCGCCCTGCACGCGCGCCTGGGCATCGCCACCGAGGCCTGGTCCCCGCTCGGCCAGGGCAAGGACCTGCTCACCCTGCCCGCCGTCACCGCGATCGCCGCCAAGCACGGCCGCTCGGCCGCGCAGGTGGTCCTGCGCTGGCACCTCCAGCTGGGCAACGTCGTGATCCCGAAGTCCGTGACCCCTGCGCGGATCCGGGAGAACCTGGACGTCTTCGGCTTCGAGCTGGACGCCGGGGACATCGCCGCGCTGGACGCGCTCGGCGCGGGTTCGGCGGGCCGCCGGATCGGTCCCGACCCGGCCGAGTTCGACTACTGAGCCGCCGGTGAGCGAGCCGACGAGAGGGACGAAGGCGCCCGACGGCGTGTACCGGATCCGCAATGCCGCGAGCGGGCTGCTGCTCCAGGTCGAGAGCGGCAACCGGGTCCGGGTCGGGCCGGACGGCGAGCCGGGCGCGGCCCGGCAGTGGGAGATCACCCCGGTGCACAGCGGCGGCGGGATCTTCCACCTGGTCAGCGTCCACAACGGCAAGCGGCTCGATGTCGCGAACGCCTCGACCGAGAGCGGCACCCGGGTCCAGGTGTGGAAGGCGAACGCCTTCGGGGCGCAGGAGTGGGTCGTGGAGGAGCACCTCGACGACCCCGGCGTGGTCTCGCTGATCGCCGCCATCAGCGGTCTGCCGCTGGAGGCGGACGCGGAGGGCCTGGCCCGGCAGAGCGAGGACACCGACTCTCCGGCGCAGTGGTGGCGCCTGGAGCCCGCCTGAGGCGGGGGCAGGGGGGCTGAGGACCCGTCCCCGTCCGCCCCCGCCCCCCTTCCCCCGCCCGCCCCCGTCAGGCCCGTACGAAGCCGCGCAGCCGGTACGTCGGCTCCGCGCGCGGGGTGTCCGGTCCGGGCAGGAGTTCGAGCCGGTCCGCGAGTTCGCGCGGGGTGATTCCGCGCGGGTGGACCCGGGAGGCGTACCGCCCGGCGAGCAGGGCCTCGGCGGCCCCGCGCGGGGTGCGGCCCTGGCCGTGGCCGGTGAAGAGGGTTTCGCCGGCGGGGTGCAGGCCCACCGCGGCCGCGTGGCCGGTGACGGCCTGGGCGGAGTCGGCGGGGGTGGCGGTGAGGTGCTCGGCGAGCACCGCGTCGATGTCGCTGCCCACGTCGTGGGCGGCGTCCTTGTCGACGGTGGTGACGAACACCCCGCCGGGCCGCAGCACCCGCCCGGCCTCGGCGATCACGGCGGCCACCAGGCCCGGTGAACGCAGCAGGTGCAGCAGCCAGACCGCGCTGACCGCGTCGAGCGAACCCGGGCGGAACGGGAGCCTGGTCCCGGAGGCGAGAACCACCGGGACCCCCCGGGAGCGCGCCATGGCGGCCATCCCGTACGAGGCGTCCGCGCCGAGCACGCGCAGCTCCGGGCGGGCGGCGGCGATGCGGGTGGTGACGATGCCCGTGCCGCAGCCGAGGTCCAACAGGGTGACGGTGTCCGGCGGGAGCAGGCCGAGGACCGCCGCGGCGGCGGCCTCGGCGCGCGGGACCCCGCCGCGGGTGGCGTCGTAGGCCTCGGCTTCGGCGTCGTAGTCGAGGAGCGGTCTCGGCACGGGCACGGGCATCGGTGGTGCTTCCGGCATCAGGCGGCGCCGTGGGCGGGGGCCAGGGATTCGACGCGCTCGGCGAGGGCGAAGTCGGCGTCGGTCACGGAGTCTCCTGCGTCGTGCGTGTTCACGGAGAGGCGGACCGTGTTGTAGCCGAGGGTGAGGTCGGAGTGGTGGTTCAACTCCTCCTGCACGCTGGCGATATGGCTGACCAGCGCGCTCGCCGCGAAGTGGCTGCCCAGCCGGTAGGTGCGGATGATCCGGTCGTCCTCGAAGGCCCAGCCGGGGAGTTCCCTCAGCCGGTCCTCGATCTCCTTCTGCGAAAGCGGCTCTCTCGACATCCGCAGGCTCCTTCCCCGTAGACGACGCACACGGCGTACACGACTGCCCGATTGACCTGACGTGGAGTCAAGGTTCCCACAGCTCGGGCAGGAGGGAAGGTTTCGCGCCATAGTGCGTGCGGGTGCTTCCCTGCCTTCCGTGGCCACCGCGCCGCCCCTATGCTCCTGCGCCGGACGTGACTGTTACCGCCGGTAATAAGACGAGTGACACCGCGGGTGACACCACCGGTGACACCGCCGGGTGCCGACGACATCGAGGGAGCATCACCGTGACGCGCACAGGAAACTCCAGGCGCACCTTCATCGCGGGGGCCGCCGCCACCGCGGGCGCGTTATCGGCCGCCGGGACCGTCCCGGCCGAGGCGGCGACCGGACCGGCCACCCCCCGGCCCGCCGCGGCGCCGGCGGACGCGCGCCGCGTGGCCGTCCTCGGCGGCGGGGTCGCCGGCCTCACCGCCGCGCACGAACTCGCCGAACGCGGCTACTCCGTCACCGTGTACGAGCGGCGGGCGCTCGGCGGCAAGGCCCGCAGCATGGACGTCCCCGGCAGCGCCCGGGGCGGCCGCCGGCCCCTCCCCGCCGAGCACGGCTTCCGCTTCATCCCGGGGATCTACCACAACCTGCCGGACACGATGCGGCGCATCCCCTTCCCCGGCAACGCGAACGGCGTCTGGGACAACCTGGTCGCCCCGCGCGAGATGATGTTCGCCCGCGCGGCCGGCCGCGAGGACCTGCGCGCGCCCATCCCCTGGCCGGAGCACTCCCCCGCCGAGCTGACCCCCGACGAGCTGCGCCGGGCCCTCACCGGGATCCTCCAGTCGCTGGTCCGTCTCCCGTTCCACGAGACGGCGTACTTCGTCGACCGCGCCCTGGTCTTCCTCACCAGCTGCGACGAGCGGCGCGACGGGCAGTGGGAGCGCACGCCGTGGTGGGAGTTCACCCGGGCCGCGCGGATGTCGAGCGAGTACCAGCGGATCCTCGCGATCGGCGTCACCCGCAACATCGTGGCCACCAAGGCCGAGGAGGCCTCTACCCGCACCGTCGGCACGCTCGGCGAGGCGTTCGTCTTCAACCTGCTGGGCCGCGGCGCCGACGGACCGCCGGACCGGATCCTGAACCTGCCCACCAACGAGGCGTGGATCGACCCGTGGGAGACCCATCTGCGGTCGCTGGGAGTGGAGTTCAGGATCGGCTGGACGGTGCGCGAGGTCCGGTACGGGGACGGCCGCGTGAGCGGGGTCCTCATCGAGGACCCGGCCGGAGCCGTGCGGACCGTCACCGCCGACCACTACGTCAGCGCGCTGCCCGTCGAGCACGCCCGCCGCACCTGGAGCCCCGCGCTGCGCGCGGCCGACCCGATGCTCGGGCGGTGCGACCTGCTGCGGACCGACTGGATGACCGGCATCCAGTTCTACCTCACCGAACGCGCCCCGCTCGTGCACGGCCACCTCAACTGCATCGACTCGCCATGGTCGTTGACGGCGATCCAGCAGGCCGAGCACTGGCCGTCGCGCGACTTCCCCGCCGACTACGGGGACGGCGCGGCCGTGGACTGCCTGTCGGTGGACATCTCCGAGTGGGACAAGCCGGGGATCCTCTACGGGAAGACCGCCAAGCAGTGCACCCGCGAGGAGGTCGCCCGCGAGGTGTGGGCGCAGCTGAAGGCCTCGCTCAACGACACGGGGAAGACCGTGCTGTCGGACGGAAAGCTGCACTCGTGGTTCCTGGATCCGGGGGTGGACGGGACCGGCACCCCGCATCCGACCAACCAGGACGAGCTGCTGATCCACCCGACCGGGACCTTCCACAACCGGCCGAGCGCCGCCACCCGGATCCCGAACTTCTTCCTCAGCGGGGACTACGTGTCCGTCGACATCGACCTGGCGACGATGGAGGGGGCCAACGCCTCGGCCCGGGCGGCGGTCAACTCCCTCCTGGACAGAGATGGTTCACCGGCACCCCGGTGCACCGTGCGATCGCTGTACCGGGCCCCCGAGGTGGAGTCCGCCAAGCGGCACGACCTGTGGCGCTACCGCCTCGGTCTGCGGAACGTCTTCGACGTGGGGTGACCCGGCCGCGGGCGTCCGGCTGGGCTACCGTCGAGGCATGACGACTGCTGCGCCACTGACGGTGGGCGCCCTGCTGCGCAACTGGCGGGAGCGGCGAGGCCTCAGCCAGCTGGAGCTGGCGGGCCGCGCCGACTCCTCCTCCCGGCACATCAGCTTCGTGGAGACGGGCCGCTCCCGGCCGAGCGAGGAGATGGTGCTGCGGCTCGCCGACCGGCTGGACGTCCCGGTGCGGGACCGCAACGCCCTGCTGGTGGCGGCCGGTTACGCGCCGCGGTACGCGCACACCCCGCTGAGCGACCCCTCCATGGAGGTGCTGCGCGAGGGGCTGGAGCGGCTGCTGACCGGCTACGAGCCGTATCCGGCGCTGGTGGTGGACGCCACGTACGAGGTGGTGGCCGCCAACCGGGGCATCATGTTGCTGATGGAGGGGCTGCCGGAGCACCTGCTGGCCGGCCCCCTCAACGCGATGCGGCTGACCCTGCACCCGGAGGGCCTCGCCCCCCGGATCCGCAACTTCCGTGAGTGGCGCGGACACCTGCTGGCCCAGATGGAGCGGCAGATCGCCCTGGCCCGTTCGGCGCCGCTGCGCGCGCTGTACGAGGAGGTGGCGGCCTATCCGCCGCCCGCGGCGGCGGAGGGGGCGGAAGGGCCCGGCGAGGACGGGCGGCCGTACGGGGAAGGGCCGCACGGGGCAGGACCGTACGGGGACGAGCCGGTCGAGGCCGTCGCGTACCTCGCGCTCCCGCTGCGGATCGAGCACGACGGGCACCTGCTCTCCTTCGTGTCCTCCATCTCGACCTTCAACACCCCCATGGACGTGACGGTCGCCGAGCTGGCCATCGAGACCCTCCTGCCGGCCGACCCGGCGACGGTGAAGTACCTGCGGTCACTGGCGCCCTGAGCCCGCGCGCAGCGCCAGCTGCTGGAGGAGGGCGAAGGAGCCGACGGTGAGCGCCTGCGCCGGGATCCACACCGCCCCGGCGGTGGTGGGCGTGAACCAGACGACGAGGGCGACGAGGCTGAGCGCGGCCCAGGCGTAGTTGCCTTCGATGACGAGCTTGACGGGGAAGACCGGGGGCTGCCGGCGCGAGGCCAGCAGGCCGACGCCCGCCCCGTAGAGCACCAGGAACACCCCGAGTCCCAGCAGCAGCCCCTGCCCGACGCCGAGCAGGCGGCCGAGGGGCGCGGAGAAGGCGACGTAGGCGAGCCCGTTGCCGGTGGTGACGACGGAGTCGAGCGCGAGGAACCGGCGCAGCGCGGTCTGGGGGACGGTGGTGCGGGCTACGGCGGTGAGCAGGGTTGCGGACATGGCGGATCAGCCTCCGTCGAGGGTCGAATGCGCTGGTGGGGTACGGATGCCCGGGCCCCGGAGCCGAGTGCGCGGCCCCGGAACCCGATGGCTCCACTGTGCCGCCGGCGCCCCGCCGGGTCGATTACCTCGCGGGTAATGCGCGCACGGCCGCCCGGGCCGAACCGGTTCGAGCGCCCCGGTTCAGGCCGCCACCGCCACCGTTTCCCGGGCGGCGGCCGCCTCGCCCGTCAGGACCTTGAGCCGCTTGGTGAAGAAGACCATCACCGCGCCCGCCGCGATCACCATGGCGCCCTGCCACAGGAAGTTCCAGCTCTGGCCGATGACCGCGTCGAGCCGGGGCAGCTGCGCGCCGATCGCGTCTCCGGTGGCGGCGGCGAGGAACCACACGCCCATCATCTGGTTGGTGAAGGCCCGCGGAGCGAGCTTCGTGGTGACCGAGAGGCCCACCGGGCTCAGGCACATCTCGCCCATCACCTGGATCACGTACACGCCGACCAGCCACATCAGCGAGACCTTGACCCCGCTGGAGGCGATGGCCGCGGCGCCCGACATGACCACGAAGGAGGCACCGGTCAGCAGCAGGGCCAGGCCGAACTTGAACGGGGTGCTCATGTGCTTGCCCCGGCGCACCCAGAAGGCCGCGAAGACGGGGGCCAGGATGATCACGAACAGCGAGGGCAGCGACTGGGTCCAGCTCGCCGGGATGTGCCGGCCGAGCAGGGACAGGTCGGTCTTCTGGGCGGCGAACAGGTTCAGCTCGTTGCCCATCTGGTCGTAGACCAGCCAGAACAGCGTGGCGGCCAGGAAGAGCCAGACATAGGCCCGCAGCCGGGTCTTCTCGGTCCGGTCGATCTTGGGGCTGCGGTACATCGAGAGCAGCACGCCCGCCGGGACCACCACGGCGACGATCGTCAGCACGAAGGTGATGTTGTCGATGCTCAGCGCGTGCGCGGCGACCAGCAGGGTGATCAGTACGGCGGTGAAGACCAGGCCGTACGCGGAGGACGTGCGCACCTTGGCCCGCTCGGCGGGGGTGAGCCGGACCACGGGCTCCGTCCGCAGCTGCTGCGAAAGGCGGCGGCCGCCGAGGACGTACTGGACCAGGCCGAGGGCCATGCCGACGGCTGCGGCGCCGAAACCGAGGTGCCAGTTGACCTCCTCGCCGAGGTAGCCGACGACGAGCGGGGCGATGACGGCGCCGAGGTTTATGCCCATGTAGAAGATCGAGTAGCCCGCGTCGCGCCGCTGGTCGTCGTCGGCGGCGTACAGCCGGCCGACCAGTGCGGAGATGTTCGGCTTGAGCAGGCCGGTGCCGATGACGATGAGGACCAGGCCGGGCCAGACGAAGACCGGGTTCGGGACGGCCATCAGGGCGTGGCCGGCCATGATGACCACACCGCCCCACAGGACGGCCCGCCGGGCGCCGAGGAACCGGTCGGCGATCCAGCCGCCGGGGAGCGCCAGCAGGGAGATCATGGCCATGTAGACGCCCTCCACGGCCTCCGCGGTGCCCTCGTGGAGTCCCATGCCGCCGTGGCCGCGGGAGGCGGCGAGGAAGTGCACGAGGATGGCGACCATGCCGTAGAGGCTGAAACGCTCCCACAGCTCGGCGAGTACGAGGGTGGCGAGCCCGCGCGGGTGGCGCTTCGTGCCCACCACCGCCGCGTCCGGTGCTGCGTCCGACGCCGGGGGCTTCTGCATATCCATCGAAGGCTTCACATATTCAGTGGAGCCCCGTCGCGGCGGACCGGGATCGGCCTTTCGGCCCGTTACCGCGGGAAACGCAGCGCCCCGGACCGAAGGGCCCGGGGCGTTCGCCGTGCGGCAGGGGGTGCGGACCGGGTCAGAGGTCCGCGAGGGCCAGGCCGGCCTGCGCGGCGGCGGCCTGCACGGTCTGCTCCAGCAGCACCGCGATGGTCATCGGGCCGACGCCGCCCGGTACCGGGGTGATCAGGGAGGCGCGGGCGGCGGCCGACTCGAAGTGGACGTCGCCGACGTTGCCCTCGTTGTAGCCGGCGTCCAGGACCACCGCGCCCGGCTTGATGTCCTCGCCGCGGATGAACTCGGCCTTGCCGACGGCGGCGACCAGCACGTCCGCCTGGCGGACGATGGACGGCAGGTCCACGGTGCGCGAGTGGCAGTAGGTGACGGTGGCGTTCTGCTCCAGCAGCAGCATCCCGGCGGGCTTGCCCAGGATCGCGCTGCGGCCGACGACCACGGCGTGCTTGCCGGTCAGGTCCACGTCGTAGGCCTCCAGCAGGCGCATGATGCCGCCGGGGGTGCAGGAGACGAAGCCCGGCAGTCCGAAGCCCATGGCGGCGAAGGAGTGCATGGTGACCCCGTCGACGTCCTTGCCCGGGGCGATGGCCTCGAAGGCGGCGCGCTCGTCGATGTGGTGCGGGACGGGGTGCTGGAGCAGGATGCCGCTGATCTCCGGGTCCTCGGAGAGCGCGGTCAGGGTGGCGACGAGCTCCTCGGTGGTCGTCGCGGCCGGCAGCTCCACGTGGCGGGAGGTGATCCCGGCCTTGGCGCAGCGGTTCTGCTTCATGCGGACGTAGGTGACGGACGCGGGGTCCTCGCCGACGAGCACGGTCGCCAGACAGGGCGCGGTACCGGTGCGCTCGGTGATCTTCGCCGCGTACTCGGCGGTCCGCTCCGAGATGCGGCGGGCGAGGGCGGTGCCGTCCATCAGGGTGGCGGTCTGTGCCTGCTGGGCAGTCGTCTGGATTGTCATCGGGGCTCCTGAGCGTCGCTGCGGGATCGCGGTTCGCCCAGGCGCGCGGCAGTCGACGTACGGGGTGCGGGTGTACGCCGGGCCGCTCCCCGGTGGTGATCCACCCGAACGCCAGTCACGGCCCGCCGCCCAGTGTAGGCGAACCCCCGCGGGGCCCGGCGTGCGCCCCGGTCCCGGCAATCCGGTGGATGACCGGGGCCGGACCTGGGACGATCGAGACATGACGCGCACTTTCGACCATCTCGTCGCGGAAGCGGAATCCGTCTCCGTCGACGGCTGGGACTTCTCCTGGCTCGACGGCCGCGCCACCGAGCAGCGCCCCTCCTGGGGCTACCAGGGCCTCCTGGCGCGGCGCCTGGCGCAGGCCGGCTCCGCCCTGGACATCCAGACCGGCGGCGGGGAGGTGCTCGCCGGAGCCGGGCCCCTGCCCCGGCTGACGGTGGCCACCGAGTCCTGGCCGCCGAACATCGACAAGGCGACAAGGCTGCTGCACCCGCTCGGTGCGGTGGTGGTCGCGGACTCCGACGAGCCGCCGCTGCCGTTCGGCGACGAGGCCTTCGAGCTCGTCACGAGCCGGCATCCGGTCACGATCTGGTGGGAGGAGATCGCGCGGGTGCTGAAGCCCGGCGGCACCTACCTCTCGCAGCAGGTCGGCCCGGCGAGCGTTTTCGAGCTCGTGGAGTACTTCCTGGGACCGCAACCGGAGGAGGTCCGGCGGGCCCGGCACCCCGACGACGCCGTCGCCGAGGCCACGAAGACGGGACTGGAGGTGATCGATCTGCGCTCCGAGCGGCTGCGGACGGAGTTCCACGACATCGGAGCCGTGATCTACTTTCTACGGAAGGTGATCTGGATGGTGCCGGGCTTCACGGTCGGGCAGCATCGGGACCGGTTGCGCGAGCTGCACGAACAGATCGAGCGCGAAGGCCCGTTCGTCGCACACACCGCCCGTTTTCTCATCGAGGCCCGCAAAACGGGCTGACAAAACGGGCGGACGCGACCACCCGCGACCGGTTCCCCGGTCACGGCGTGGCGCAGGTCACTCAATTCAGCGCGTAACGAATCTACTCGGGCATGCGATGAACCGACAGGTGTCCTCGTGCGGCCCGGAATACAGACCCCCCTCGGGTCTGTTTCCCGAGTTCGCGCGATGATGTCCCGCCACCCCTTATCTGTTCGCAACGAGAGGCTCCTTGTGTCGCTCAGCCCGTCCCGTACGTTCCCCACGGAGATCGCCGAATCCGAGGCCCTGGTCGCGCTTGTCGAGCGTGGCCGCGAGCAGGGTCACATCAACGGTGATGACGTGCGCCAGGCCTTCGAGGCCGGCCGCATCCCGGTGGACCAGTGGAAGCGGGTCCTGCGCAGCCTGAACCAGGTCCTGGACGAGGAGGGCGTCGCGCTGCACGTCAGCGCCGCCCCCGCCACGAAGGCTCCCGCCAAGAAGGCGCGCAAGGCGGCCGCCGCTCCGGCGCGCACCGTCGCCAAGAAGGCCGCTGCCCCGCCGCGCCTCATCGGTGCGCGCAAGACGGCTGCCACCACCCCCGCCGCGGCGATATCCGATCCGTCGGCCTCCGGGACCGAGGAGGAGGTGGCGGCAGAGGCCGCCGCCGCGCCGAAGAAGCGCGCGGTCAAGAAGACCGCCGTGAAGAAGACCGCCGTGAAGAAGACGGCCGCCACGAAGAAGACCGCCAAGGACGGCGACGAGGGCGACGCCCCCGTGGCCGAGGGCGAGGACTGGGCGGCCGAGGACCTGGACGAGGGCGACGAGAAGGAGACGCCCAAGACGGGCGGCAGCGCCGGCTTCGTCCTGTCCGACGACGACGAGGACGACGCCCCGGCGCAGACCGTCATGGTCGCCGGCGCCACCGCCGACCCCGTCAAGGACTACCTCAAGCTCATCGGCAAGGTGCCGCTGCTCAACGCCGAGCAGGAGGTGGAGCTCGCCAAGCGCATCGAGGCCGGTCTCTTCTCCGAGTACAAGCTCGAAGAGGAGGAGGACCACAAGCCCGCGTTCAAGCGCGAGCTGGAGATCCTCGTCGAGGACGGCCGCCGGGCCAAGAACCACCTGCTGGAGGCCAACCTCCGCCTCGTGGTCTCCCTCGCCAAGCGCTACACCGGCCGCGGCATGCTCTTCCTGGACCTGATCCAGGAGGGCAACGTCGGTCTGATCCGCGCCGTGGAGAAGTTCGACTACACCAAGGGCTTCAAGTTCTCCACGTACGCGACCTGGTGGATCCGGCAGGCGATCACGCGTGCCATGGCCGACCAGTCGCGCACCATCCGCATCCCCGTCCACATGGTCGAGATCATCAACAAGCTGGCCCGTGTCCAGCGCCAGATGCTCCAGGACCTCGGCCGGGAGCCCACTCCGGAGGAGCTGGGCAAGGAACTCGACATGACCCCCGAGAAGGTCATCGAGGTCCAGAAGTACGGCCGCGAGCCGATCTCTCTGCACACCCCGCTGGGTGAGGAGGGCGACAGCGAGTTCGGTGACCTCATCGAGGACTCCGAGGCGGTCGTGCCGGCCGACGCGGTCTCCTTCACCTTCCTCCAGGAGCAGCTCCAGTCCATCCTGGGCACGCTCTCGGAGCGCGAGGCGGGCGTGGTCTCCATGCGCTACGGCCTCAACGACGGCCAGCCGAAGACCCTCGACGAGATCGGCCGCGTGTACGGGGTCACCCGTGAGCGCATCCGCCAGATCGAGTCGAAAACCATGTCGAAGCTCCGTCACCCATCGCGCTCGCAGGTGCTGCGCGACTACCTCGACTAAAAACCGGGTCCGCGCCCCTCAGGCCAGTCGGAAGACCGGCCCGCGGGGCGTGAACGGCAGGGAGGCGCCCTGCGGAACCAGGAAGGCGTGCTCGCGCCGGATCCGCAGGGTGTCGGTCCAGCCGTCGGTGATCACCAGGACCGGGGCCCCGGGCGGGAAGTCCTCCGCCCGCAGCAGCAGGTCGACGCCCGGCTGCAGCACGGTCCCGCCCCGGCCGCGCACTTTCACCCGGCCCGCGATCTCGGTCGGGGGCAGATAGCCCGCGTCGTACGGCGCCGCGTCGCAGAACACGACGCGGGCGGCCGGCACGTCGCGGGCTTCGGCGTACGAGGCGATGGCGCCGAGCGCCTTGCCGAGCAGGGCGGTGTCCATCGACCCCGAGGTGTCGAGGACCACGCCGAAGGTGCAGCGGGCGGTCTCCTCGGGCGCGAAGTACCGTCCCGCGCGCGGGATGTCCGGGGTGGAGGCCTGGCGGCGGGCCGGGCGCGCGAAGCTGCGTACCGGCTCCGGGCGGGGCACGTACGCGTCGAACCAGCGGGCCAGGCGCGCGTCCCAGGGCACCGGCGGGTGGGCCAGCGCCCGGATCTCCTGCACCAGCCCGGCGGGCAGCAGCCCGCGCTCCCCGTATCCGTGCAGGTCGAAGCCCTGGACCAGGCCGCGGCGGTAGAACTCGTCCAGGTCGGTGTACGGGCCGCTCCCCGGATGGGGCAGGGGCTCGCCCAGGATGTCCCCGCGGCCCTTGCCGCGCAGGGTGGCGAGCCGGCGCATCCGCCGCAGGTCGCCGGTGATCCGGTCGTAGACCTCCTCCACGGACAGGTCCCGCAGCTCCGCGTCATAGAGCAACCCCTCGGGCATGTCGCCGACGCCCATCTCCACGAGCCAGCCGTTGACCACGTAGTCGGCGGCCACGTTGTGCAGGTACGGGTCGCGGGCGCCGCAGCGCTCCCCGTGGCGCAGGGCGGCGTGCAGCATCTCGTGGGCCAGGATGAACCGCCACTCCCCGTCGGTGAAGGTGCGCAGCGGGTTGACGTAGATCTCCCCGGCGCTCGCGCTGACGGCGGCGATGTCGATGCCCTGGGCGCGCGCCAGCTCGGCGTCGGCGACGATCCGCAGGCCCGCGGCGAGGCCGCCGAGCAGCGGGTAGGAGGAGACGAACCAGTTCAGGGCCCGCTCCCACGGCTGCGGCCGGTGGCCCTCGCGGCCGGCGGCCAGGTCCATGGTGGCGGACACGGAGCGGGTGAGGGCGTGGGCGAAGCCGGTCTGCCAGTCGGGGACGGCGCTCCAGTGCGGCCAGGCTTCCAGGATCTGGTCGGGGGCGCCGGGGGCGCTCGTACCGCAGTCCTCGTACCGGGGCGGGACACCGTCCTGCCGCCAGGCGCGGGCGAGCTGTTCCTCGTCGCCGCCGGGGTACTGGTCGGGCAGCCGGTCGGGGGCCCGGCCGACGGGGAAGTTCTGCAGGAAGCGGTTGACGACGACGCAGCGGGCGGCGGTCTCGGCGCGGTCGGGCTGCTCCCGGTCGTCCTCCTTGGCTGCGGGTACGTGTCCGAAGCCGAGGTGGAGCAGGCAGTGCGCCAGGGCCCAGGCCCACTCGGCGGGCGCGGCGCGGCGGGTCGGGTGGGCGTGGATCACCCCGTTGGAGGTGACCACGGCGAGCCCGGCGCCGGCGCAGTGCGCGCACTTCGGGCTGCGGCAGTGGGTGGCGGACACGGCGTTCAGCGCGGGGTTCTGCCGGACGGCGGCCCGCCCCGCCTCGTAGGCGAGGGTGGCCGGGTCGGGCTTGGGCTCCTTGCCCTGCTTGGCCTTGCCGCCGGCCTTGGCCTTGCCGCTCACCGGCGGGCCTCGACCAGGCGCGGCATGTCGCGGGCGGCTTCGATGAGGAACCAGGCGGGCAGCACCGGCAGGCCGTCCACGTCGTCGGCGATGACGGTCTGGGCCACCTCGACGGAGATCTCGGCGAGCTGCACGAGCAGGGACTTCGCGCGGTAGGCGGTCTGGCGGACGCCCGGCGAGACGTGTTCCTTGCGGGCCGGCAGTTCCTTGACCAGGCGGCCCCGGAAGGCCTCGGCGAGGTAGTAGAGCAGGTCGCGGTCCTCCATGCGGGCGGGCCAGGAGGCGTCGCCCTTGATGACCGCGTCGATGCCGAAGCTGTGCCGGACGATCTTCGCGTAGCCGCGGAAGGAGACGGCGTGCGCGGGGGTGAGGGTGCCGTGCGCGAGCACGCCGAGGGTCTGCTCGTCGAGGTCCTGGCCGAAGGAGTGCAGAGCGTCGGAGAGCATGTGCCAGGAGCGGGGCGTGGAGAAGGGTTCCTCGCTCTTGGGCGGCTGCGACCAGAGGTGGTCGGGGCGGTCGGCGAGGTAGTCGGTCACCCAGGGGTGGATGCCGTTCTCGCCCGCCCAGACCAGCCAGTCCCCGGCCGAGGCCGTCAGGTGGACGTGGGTGAGCCGGTTGACCAGCGCGGAGGCGATGGGCCGGGCCAGGGCGTTGTCGGTGGCCCGGTTGCCGGCGCCGATGACGATGGAGCCCGCGGGCAGCTCGTAGGAGCCGATCCGCCGGTCGAGGATCAGCGAGTAGAAGGCCTTCTGCACGTCCGGGCTCGCGGCGTTGAGCTCGTCGAGGAACAGGCAGTACGGCTCCTCGCGGGCGATGGCCTCCGGCGGGCAGAACACCGAACGCCCGTCACGGATCTGCGGTACGCCGATCAGGTCCTCGGGCGCCAGCTGGGTACCGAGCAGGCTCACGCACTCCAGCCCCAGCGAGTCGGCGAACTTCCGCACGAGCGAGGACTTGCCGATGCCGGGCGCGCCCCACAGGAACACGGGCCGCACGGTGGCGAGCCCGAGGAGCAGTTCGGGGAGCTGGGCGGGGGTGACGGTGACGGCGGCCTGCACGGGAGGGGATGTCCTTAGGGGTCCGGGTATGCGGTGCGCCCAGTGTGAGCACACCGCATGTCCCGGAGCACCCGGTTTTCCGGGCCTCCGAGGGCCCTGCGCCCCTTGCGCTCAGGCCGCGGAGTGCTCCAGCAGGTGCTTGAGCTTCTCCTCGCTGCGGGGCATCTCCTTGCGGACCATGGGCTTGACCGCGAGCGGGACGAGCGCCCGGCCCAGGCCGTGGCCCTCGAAGTCGACGGCGATGGTGACCCGCGAGCGAGCGCCGCCGTCGAGGGATTCGATGTGGCCCCGCACGTCCGGCCGGACCGGCCCGTCGACGCCGTGGAAGTGCCAGCTCCTCGGCGGGTCGAGCTCCATGACCTGCATGGTCGTGGGGACCCGCCGCTTGCCGATCTGCCGGGTGATGAGGACCTTCGAACCGACGTGGACGGGAAGGTCTCCCATCGGCACCGCGGACACGGCACTGTCCTGCCACTCCGGCAGGTGCGTGGGGTCCGTGACGTACGAGTAGACGTCCTCGGGACTGCGGTCTATGTCGATGCTCTTGCTGATCGCGGACATGGCGAATCCTTCGAGCCCCCCTGATGGACTCTGCTTCCAACGTACGCCCCGGGCGGGCGGCCGCGCGATGCCTAGGCGGGGTCCGCGCCCGGGGCTACGGAGATCTCCGGGGGGACCGGGATCTGGGGACCGTCCGCCTCGGTGAGCCAGCGCCGCAGGACCTCGTGGACCGCCTCCGCGCCCACCAGTTCTCCGTCCGGCCGGTACACCGGCTCGGACAGCTCCACCGGCCACATCAGGAACGGGTGGCCCTGCTCCCCGCCCAGGCCGCCGTGCGAGCCGATCTGCTCCTCGAAGGCGTGCACCGCCCCCGTCTGCGGGTCGTAGGCCGAGTTCACCATCACGTCGGCCACGTGCGGGAAGGTGTCGGTCCGCCGGACCGCCCGCGCCGCGCCCGGGCCGAAGGGGGCCAGCAGCTCCTCCGCAGCGCCCGGCTCGTCCAGCCGCGCCTCGGCCCCGTTCGCCATCAGGACGGTCCCGTCCACGAGCAGGAACCCGACCCCGGGGTGGTTCGCCAGGGTGGAGAGCAGCGCCGGGTGCGCGCGGTCGATCCGCTCCCTCGACGCCCGGCCGGGCAGGTCCGGGAAGGAGATCAGCCCGAGGTTGCCCGAGGCCAGGACCACCGGGTCCGGCCCCGACCCGGGGCGCACCTCCTCGTCGGTCTCCTCCACCGGGCGGTGCAGGGCGGCCAGTACGGCGGCCCGTGCCTCGGCGCCGCTGTGGGTACGGCCGGCCTTCCGGGACACGGGCAGCCCGCAGCCCGCGCGGACCAGGTCCTTCAGGGTGAGCCCGTACCGGGCCAGGAAGGTCTCCCCGGGGCTCTGGCCGTGGTCCGAGAGCAGCACGATCCGGTACTCCCGGGGTGCGTGCTCGGCGACCCGGGCGATGAGCGCGAGGCTGCGGTCGAGCCGGGCGAGCACCTGCTCGGTGTCCCGGGAGCGCGGGCCCGAGTGGTGGGCGACCTCGTCGTAGGCGACCAGGTCGGCGTAGACCGCGGCGCGCCCGGCCAGCATGTCGCCGATCACCGCGGCGACCACGACGTCGCGCTCCACCACCGTCGCGAAGGCCCGGATCAGCGGGTACAGCCCGCCGCGCGCGACCCGTGGCCGGTCCCCGCGCAGGCGGCCGCGTACCGACTGGGTGATCTCGCGGGCCACCTCGGCGACGAAGGAGAGCGCGGTGCGGACCGCGTTGGCCGGGTCGGAGAAGTACGCGAAGTAGCCCGCGCGGGAGCGGTTGTGGGGGCTGCGCCGGGCGGAGACGGACAGGACGAGCGCCAGTTGGCCGGCGCCGCCGCTGAAGAGGTTGCCGCGGCTGGCCCCGTCGAGGGTGAGCAGGCCCCCGTTCCCGGTGCGTTCGACGGCCCGCCGCTGGAGCTCGGCGGCGCTGGTGGGCCGGTTGCAGACCACCACCTCGCCGGTGTCCTTCTCGTACCAGCGGAAGGCCGGGACGTCGAAGTTGGAGCCGTGCAGGATGCCGAGCTGGCTGGCGCCGGTCTGGCTGGACCAGTCGGTGCGCCAGGAGGTGATGCGGTGGCTGCGGTCGAGCCACTCGGCCACCGTCGGCATCAGGCCGCTGCCGGCCGCGCGCCGCAGCACCTCGTACCCGACCCCGTCGAGCTGCAGGAACACCACGGCGGGGGCGCGTTCGTCGGCCCCGGGCATGCCCTCGCGGCGCTGGCGGCGCCGGCGGCGGTCGGAGAGCCGGTAGAGCCGGCGCCGGTAGGCCTCGTCGTCCCGGACGGCGAGCGCGGTGGAGGTCGCGGAGGCGACGGCGGACATCACGGCGGCGACCACCACCGCCGTCTCCGGGTCCGCCTCGCCGCGGCCGGCCGGGATCAGGCTGAGCGCGATCAGCAGCAGCGAGCCGTTGAGGAAGAAGACGAGCAGCCCGAGCACCAGGGCCGGCACAAGCAGCAGGGCGCGTACGAGAACCGGCCACACCAGCGCGCTCAGCAGACCGAACGCGCCGGCGCCGAGGGCTGCCGTCAGGCCTATCTGCGTGATGCTGTCGCGGTCGCCGCCCGCGCCCGCCTGAAGATGGAAGTCGGGGAGGATTCCGGCCAGGGCGAGCATGGTGAGGGTGGACACCGCCCAGACGATGACCACGCGCACCAGGGCGCCGCCCGCACTCCGCCACCGGCCTCGCAACACGCCGAACCCGCCTCACCACCGTGGCCCGCACCGCGCCGACGGGCCCCCGTCCCCACGGTGTCCAGGCTCGCACAGCGGCGACCGACCGGCCGGGTGACACGGGCGGCGGATGTGCGTACGGGGGGCGCGGCGGAAGCCCGGAGGGGCTGACGCGTGCTGTCGAGGGGCTACGTACCGTCGTATCCGGCGGTCGGCATGGAGAGCCGGCGGTGCACCTCGGCCTTCATCGCGGAGGTGTAGCGCGGCTCGTCGAGACCGGCGGTTTCCAGCCGGACGCCGCGCCGTGCGCACTCCGCGGTGAACTCCTCCACGGAGCGCAACGCACGGGTCAGCACCCGGTGGTTGGCGGTGACGAACAGGTCGACGCGCCCGGCGTCGATGTCGTTCCACAGCCCGCAGTGGTCGGCGCGCAGCCCGTAGACGAAGAGTTGGCGGGTCACGACGTAGCCCCGATCGGCGGCCCAGCGCGCGCACATGGCGTGCTGGCTCCGGGTGTCGACGGCGAAGGGATCCTCGTCCAGATCCTCCAGCGGGGCCAGGCTGGCGATCGCGGCCACGCGCAGCTCATCCATGCCGCCCGACCCTACTCCGATCCGCCGCCGGGGAGGAGGGGGCGTGGAGGCCCGATTTCCTGGTTCCGGGCGGTTTGGGCGGGCAGCCTTTAGGCTCGGACGGGACCTGGTGGCAAGCGGGACGAGGGAGGGGATCAGGGGCCGGTGGAGATCACTTGGTGGGGCCACGCGACGTGCACGGTCGAGGACTCCGGTGTCCGGCTGCTCACGGACCCGCTCTTCGCGCGCCGGCTGGCGCACCTGCGGCGCCGTCGCGGGGCGGTGCCCCCGCCGGAGGCGGCGGTGGCCGACGCGGTGCTCGTCTCGCACCTGCACGCCGATCACCTGCACCTGCCCTCGCTGGCGCGCCTCGCACGCGGCACCCGGCTGCTGGTGCCGCGCGGGGCGCCGGGCGCGGTGCCGGGGCTGGCGCGGATAGCCGGGGTGCGGGGCCTGGAGGTCACGGAGCTGGTGCCGGGCGACACGGTGACCTTGGGGGACGGCGTACGGGGCGGTGGCGTACAGGGCGGTGGCGTACGGGGCGGTGGCGTACGGGTCCGGGCGGTCGGCGCGCGGCACGACGGGCGGCGGCTGCCGTTCGGGCCGCGGGTCTCTCCCGCGCTCGGGTACGTGATCGAGGGCTCGTCGCGGACCTACTTCGCCGGGGACACCGGCCTGTTCGACTCCATGGCCGACGAGGTCGGACCGGTGGACGTGGCCCTGCTGCCGGTGGGCGGCTGGGGGCCCTACCTGGGTCCCGGGCACCTGGACGCGGCGGGTGCGGCGCGGGCGCTGGCCCTGCTGGCGCCGGCGGCGGCGGTTCCGGTGCACTGGGGTACGTACTGGCCGATCGGGATGGACATGGTGCGGCCGCACGAGTTCCACGCGCCGGGCGAGGAGTTCGTACGGTGTGCGCGGCGGGAGGCGCCGAAGGTGACGGTCCGGGTGCCCGCGCACGGTGAACGGGTGCGGCTGCCGTGACGGCCCTGTCCCGGCTCGCGGAGGCGGCCGCGCAGGTACCGCCGGAATCCACCCAGCAGGCGATCGGCTATCCGACCCTCTTCGTGCTGGTGGCGCTGGGCGCGCTGGTGCCGGTCATTCCGACGGGCGCGCTGGTCAGTACGGCGGCGGTGGTGGCGTTCCACCAGGACTCCCTGCCCTTCGGGCTGTTGCTGGTCTTCGGGGTGTCCTCGCTGGCCGCCTTCGCCGGGGACCTGGCGCTGTACTGGCTGGGCCGGCGCGGGGTGCACTCGCGGAACGGATCGCGCTGGCTGGAAGCGCTGCGCCGGAGGGCGACCCCGGAACGCCTCGCCCAGGCGCAGCGCAAGCTCGACGAGCACGGCGTCCTGGTCCTGGTGGTCTCGCGCCTCCTCCCGGGCGGCCGCATCCCGGTGATGCTGGCCTGCCTCCTCGCGGAGCTCCCCCTGCGGCGGTTCGCCCGCGGCGACGGCCCCGCCTGCCTGGCCTGGGCGGCGACCTACGGCCTGATCGGCATCGTGGGCGGCTCCCTCTTCGCGGAACCCTGGAAGGGCGTGGCCCTGGCGGTCGCCCTCACGGTCTTCATCAGCGCGGCCCCGGCCCTGTGGCGCCGCATCCGTCCCGGCGGCTGACCCGGCCGGTCGCGGAACCCGCCTCCCGTGTGGCGCCGTTGCCGGGGCCCGGGGCCCGGGCCCCGGTGCCTCAAACGCCGGCGGGGCTGGGGGTTGGCTGCGGGTGGGCCGGTGCCGGGGGCGGGGTGGGGTGTCGGCCTGGACTGCATGATTTAGGCGCCCTCTGCTCTACTCCGACAAGGCGTGGGGTGTACCTG
>NZ_JBHWMB010000042.1:0-73923 GCF_042730015.1 Streptomyces sp. NPDC059957
GGGCCGGGCGCTCCGCGGGCCGCACGCGCGCCGCGGGCCGCACGCGCTCCGCCGGCTCCGGGTCCGGGCCGGACGAGCCCGGGGCGGGGGGCCACACCGGGTCGGGATCAGGGGCCGCGGCGGGCGCGGGGGCCGCCGGGACCGGGGAGGGCGCCGACAGGATCCCGAGGCCGCCCGGGGCAGCGGAGCCGGACACCTGCGCGGGCAGGGCGGCGGACACGCGCGCCGGGGCCGGGACGGGAGCGAGGGCCGGGGCCGGGACGGGAGCCGGGGCCGGCGGGCGGGCCAGGGAGATCCCGCCGGGGCGGGCGGCCGCGGCCTCCTCGTGGCCCCAGGACACCCGGTGGTCGCGCGGCCCGCCGAACCCGGCCTGGTGCAGCGGGTCGACCTGCCACCCCGCGGGCTCGGGGTCCGCGCCGGGCTGCTCCCACGGCCCGGACTCCGCCCGGGGGGCGGGCGCGGACCAGGACTCGGACTCGGACCAGGACTCGGACTCGGGACGTGACGCGGCCGGCTCCGGCCAGGACTCGGGCTCCCGCCGGGGAGCGGGCTCCGGCCACGACTCGGACGACTCCGCCCGGAGGTCGGGCTGCTGCCGGAGAGCGGGCTCCGCGCGCGGCGCGGCCGGCTCCGGCCAGGCTTCGGGGGCCTGGCGGGGAGCCGGTTGCGGCCGGGGCTGCGGCCACCGCTCCGGCTCGCGCAGCGCCTCGCTCATGCCCGTCTGGTCGAGGAACACGGGACCCGTCTCGTCGGCAGGGGCCGCGGGGCGGCTCGTACCGGGAACCCAGTTCAGGCCGTTCCAGAACCTGACGTACCCGGGGATGGACGGATCGGGGTAGTAGCCCTCGCGGGCCGCGTGCTCGCCGTCACCAGGGGAGGCCGTCAATGTCCCCAACTCCGATCGTGGCTTGAGGCTTCTTGCAGGGGTGGACCATAGCCAAGAACCGCCCCCCGACAGGTCCGGTAACGGGAGAATCCAAGCGATCGGGGGAACCTTGGCGAACGCAGCCCCGTACGGAAGATTTCGGTCAGCCGATTGATTTCGGCCAATCCTCGATGTGCCTCGCGAAGTCGCGTCATACCCGGGCACTTCGGCGCTCTCTGCGGGTGTGGGCCGGTACTCCGGCCCGTGCAGCACCCGAACACGTACCCCGTACCGAAATGAGGCCGCCATGCAGCACCCCGTCGTCGAGCGCGAGCTGGAACTGAAGCTGGTCCTGTCCCCCGAGCGCAGCGTCCCCGTCCCCGCTCGGCTGCTGTACCTGACGGACGACCCGTACGCCGTGCACATCACCTTCCACACCGGCTCGAGCACCCCGGTCAACTGGACCTTCGCCCGCGAACTGCTGGTCGAGGGGGTGTTCCGTCCGTGCGGCCACGGCGACGTGCGGATCTGGCCCACGAAGGTCGGCCAGCAGGCCGTCCTGTGCATGGCGCTCAGCTCGCCCGACGGCGACGCCCTGCTGGAGGCCCCCGCCGTATCGGTGTCGGCCTGGCTGGAGCGGACCCTGCGGATCGTGCCGCCGGGCACCGAGGCCGACCGGCTCGGCCTGGACGCGGCGCTGGCCGAGCTGCTCGCCCCGACGCCGGCCGACGAGCTGTGGATGCGCGACCCGTGGCCGTCGGACGAGTCGGCGGACGGGGACCGGTGACCGGTGGTTCAGAACAGCTTGCCCGGGTTGAGCAGTCCCTCCGGGTCGAAGGCCTGCTTGACGGCGCGCTGCATCTCCAGCCCGACCGGGCCGAGTTCGCGGGCGAGCCACTCCTTCTTCAGGACGCCGACCCCGTGCTCCCCGGTGATGGTCCCGCCCAGTTCGAGCCCCAGCGCCATGATCTCCTCGAAGGACGCGCGGGCCCGCCGGGTCTCGTCCTCGTCGGCGGGGTCGAAGCAGACGATGGGGTGGGTGTTGCCGTCGCCAGCGTGCGCGCAGACCCCGATGAGCAGGTCGTGCGTACGGGCGATGGCGGCGGTCCCGTCCAGCATCTCCGCGAGCCGGGTGCGCGGTACGCACACGTCGTCGATCATCGTCGCGGGCCGCAGGGCCTCCAGGGCGGGCAGGGCCATCCGGCGGGCCTGGAGGAGCAGTTCGGACTCCGCCGCGTCCTCGGCCGGTACGACGGCGCTCGCCCCGGCGGCGGTGCACAGCTCCCCCACGGCGGCGAGGTCCTCGGGCGCGTGCGGGGTGTCGAAGGCGGCGAGCAGCAGGGCCTCGGTGGTCTCGGGCAGGCCCATCTTGCCGAGCGCGTTGACGGCGCGGACGGTCGTACGGTCCATCAGTTCCAGCAGTGAGGGCGTCAGACCGGCCTCCATGACGGCGCAGACGGCTTCGCAGGCGGCCGCGGCGGAGGGGAACTCGGCGGCGAGCGCGAGCTGGCGGAGCGGGGCCGGGCGCAGGGCGAGGACGGCCCGGACGACGACTCCGAGGCTGCCTTCGGAGCCGACGAACAGGCGGGTGAGGTCGTACCCGGCGACGCCCTTGGCGGTGCGCCGGCCGGTCCGCAGGAGCCTGCCGTCGGCGAGGACCACGTCGAGGCCGAGGACGTACTCGGCGGTGACCCCGTACTTGACGCAGCACAGACCGCCGGCGGCGGTGCCGATGTTCCCGCCGATGGTGCACTGCTCCCAGCTGGAGGGGTCCGGCGGGTAGTGCAGTCCGCGCTCGGCGACGGCGCGCGAGAGGACGGCGTTGACGACGCCCGGTTCGACGACGGCGATCCGGTCGACGGTGTCGATCTCCAGGATCCGGTCCATCTTCACGAGGGAGAGCACGACGCAGCCGTCGGAGGCGTTGGCCGCGCCGGACAGGCCCGTACGGGCGCCCTGCGGGACGACGGGGACGCGGAGCGCGTGGGCGGTGCGCAGGACGTGCTGGACCTGTTCGACGGTCCGGGGCAGGACCACGGCGGCCGGGGTGCCCGCGGCGCAGAAGCCGGCCATGTCGGTGGCGTAGGAGGCGGTCACCTGGGGGTCGGTGAGCAGGGCCTCGGGCGGAAGGCCTTCGAGGAGCCGCTCGTGGAGTTCGCGTGACCCGTCATCAACTTCGTCGACATCGTCCATGGGGCCAGCGTGGCACCCGGGGCCATCGGTGTGAACACGCCCGCGACGTTCTTCGGACACCTCGGCGAGCTCTTCATATTGACGCACAGTGACCCCATGGACCCTATGCGCGACGCATCCGTCTCCCAGGAGAGGCAGCAGCAGGCTGCCCCGCCCGTGACCTTCACCGGCCGCAAGACGCTCGTTGCGGCGGCGGCCCTGGTGGTCCTGATCGCCGGGGCCCTGCTGATCCGGCCGGCCCGCACGGGCGACGACGCGCGCCCGCCGGGGCCCAGCGAGCGGGCCCGCGCGGCGGTCGGGATGGGTGCGCCGGTGGCGGCGGTGGACCTGTCGGCCCTGGTCCTCGACCGGGAGAACTGGGTCGCGGCGCACCCGGACGACGACGCCTCGTGGGCGGTGCTGGGATCGGCGTACCTGGAGCAGGCGCGGCGCACGGCCGATCCCGGCTGGTACCCGAAGGCGGAGGGCGCGCTGAAGCGCTCGCTGGAGCTGCGCCCGGCCGAGAAGGGCAACTTCGACGCGATGACGGGCATGGGCACGCTGGCCAACGCCCGGCGGGACTTCGGGACCGGGAAGAAGTGGGGCGAGCTCGTACGGGCGCAGGAGCCGAAGCGGTGGACGGCGTACCCGGTGCTCGTGGACGCGTACGGCGGTCTCGGCGACTACAAGGCCGCCGAGAAGTCGATGGAGCGCCTGGTGGACCTGCGGCCGGGACTGGCGGCCTTCATGAAGGCCTCGCAGGTGTACCGGGACCGGGGCTGGCGCGAGGACGCGACCATGTCCATGGAGCACGCGGGCGGCGCGGCGAAGGCCCCGGCGGAGAAGGCGTACGTGCTGTTCCGGCTCGGGGAGCTGGCCTGGGAGCGCGGTGACGACGCGGAGGCCCTGAAGCAGTACGAGGCCGCGCTGCGCACCGATCCGGCGCAGGCGCAGGCGCTGGGCGGCCGGGCGCGGGTGCTGGCGGCGCTGGGCCGCGGCGGGGAGGCCGTACGGGACTACCGGATGGCGCTGGGGCGGGCCGCGGTGCCGGCGCTGTCGCTGGAGCTGGGCGAGCTGCTGGAGTCGCTGGGCCGGGGCGACGAGGCGAAGGCGGTGTACGACGGGATCGCGGCGCAGGCCGCCCGGAGCGGGGTCAACGAGGAGCTGCTCCTGGGCCGGTTCGAGGCGGACCACGGTGACCCGGCGGCGGCCGTACGGCGCCTCACGGCGGAGTGGGCCCGGCACAAGAACGTGCAGGTGGCGGACGCGCTGGGGTGGGCGCTGCACAAGACGGGCGACGACGCGGCGGCGCTGGAGTACGCGAAGAAGGCCACGGAGCAGGGACTGCGGATCGCGGAGTTCTCGTACCACCGGGCGATGATCGAGCGCGGCCTGGGCGACGTGGCCGGGGCGCGGCGGCACCTGGAGGAGGCCCTGCGGACGAACCCGCGGTTCTCGCCGGTCCGGGCGCCGCTGGCCAAGCAGGCCCTGGCGGCGATCGGCAAGCCCCCGGCGGGCGGCCCGGAGAACATGCGGCCCACCAAGCCGTGGGTGGCCCCGGAACTCCCGAAGGCGAAGCCGGTGCCCAAGCCGAAGCCGTAGCCGTAGGCGGGCGGGGCGGGACCGCTGCCCGGACCCTCCCCCAGCTACTACCGCAGGGGGGTGCCCCTGCCTGAAACGCCGGCGGGGCTGGATATTCCAGCCCCGCCGGCGTTTGAGGCGGTCTTTTCAGCCCCGCCGGCGTTTGAGGCGGTCTTTTCAGCCCCGCCGGCGTTTGAGGCGTGGGGGTCCGGGGCGGAGCCCCAGGCGGCAGCGCCACAGGGCCCCGGTCCACGCAACCCCCTAGAGGTTGCCCCGCTTCTCCTGCTCCCGCTCGATCGCCTCGAAGAGGGCCTTGAAGTTGCCCTTGCCGAAGCCCATCGACCCGTGCCGCTCGATCATCTCGAAGAAGACCGTCGGGCGGTCCTGGACCGGCTTGGTGAAGATCTGCAGGAGGTAGCCGTCCTCGTCGCGGTCGACGAGGATCTTCAGCTCGCGCAGGGTCTCGACGGGGACCCGGGTCTCGCCCGCCCACTCGCCGAGGGTGTCGTAGTAGGAGTCCGGGGTGTTCAGGAACTCCACGCCGGCCGCCCGCATCGCCCGCACGGTGCGGACGATGTCGTTCGTGGCGAGCGCGATGTGCTGGACGCCCGCGCCGCCGTAGAACTCCAGGTACTCGTCGATCTGCGACTTCTTCTTCGCGATCGCCGGCTCGTTGATCGGGAACTTCACCTTCAGGGTGCCGTCCGCGACGACCTTCGACATCAGCGCCGAGTACTCGGTCGCGATGTCGTCGCCCACGAACTCCTTCATGTTCGTGAAGCCCATGACCTTGTTGTAGAACGCCACCCACTCGTTCATCCGGCCGAGCTCGACGTTGCCCACGCAGTGGTCGATGGCCTGGAAGGTGCGCTTGGCCGGGGGCTCGACCATCGGGGCGACGGAGACGAAGCCGGGCAGGTAGGGGCCGGTGTAGTCGCCGCGCTCGACCAGGGTGTGCCGGGTCTGGCCGTAGGTGGCGATCGCCGCCAGCCGGACCGTGCCGTGCTCGTCGGTGAGCTCGTACGGCTCGTCGAGGCCGCGCGCGCCGTGCTCGACGGCGTAGGCGTAGGCCGCCTTCACGTCGGGGACCTCGATCGCCAGGTCGATGACGCCGTCGCCGTGGTCGGCGACGTGCTCGGCGAGGAAGCGGCCGCGGTCGGTGGTGGCCTTGATGACCGAGGTGAGGACGAACCGCGCGGCGCCGTTGGTCAGGACGTAGCTGGCCGTCTCGCGCGTGCCGTTCTCCGGTCCGGAGTAGGCGACGAGCTTCATCCCGAAGGCGGTCGAGTAGAAGTGCGCGGCCTGCTTGGCGTTGCCTACGGCGAAGACGACGGCGTCCATGCCCTTGACCGGAAAGGGGTCGGCCTTGGCGGCGGTGGACGGCGCGGTGTCGAGCGGCTGGGTCTCAGTCATGACGGCAGAGTCCCGCCGTTCCACAAGCTGCGCAATAGTTTCCATTTCTGCTGTACAGACTGCCCACTCTGAGCCCACCATGGCTGGGATATCTGTGCACTATGACCACCGACCGACCACCCCGGAGGCACCCATGGGAATCGACGAGCTCGATGGCCGGCTCATCGTCCTGCTCGCCCGCGAGCCCCGGATCGGGGTCCTGGAGGTCTCGCGCCGGCTCGGCGTGGCGCGCGGCACGGCCCAGGCCCGGCTGGACCGGCTTCAGTCGAACGGAGTCATCCGGGGGTTCGGTCCGCAGGTGGATCCGGCGGCCCTGGGGTACCCGGTGACGGCCTTCGCCACGCTGGAGATCAAACAGGGTCAAGGCGCCGACGTACGGGCCCACTTGGACGGGGTGCCGGAGGTACTGGAGCTGCACACGACGACCGGGCACGGGGACATGCTGTGCCGGCTCGTGGCCCGGTCCAACGCGGACCTTCAGCGGGTGATCGACCGAGTTGTCGCGTTTGATGGGATTGTTCGAGCTTCGACGGCGATTGTCATGGAGAATCCCGTACCCTTGCGGATCATCCCCCTGGTCGAACAGGCGGCCGAGGACGACTGACGATCGACGATCGACGACTGAAGATCGACGACTGGCGACCTACGACCGACCACTGACGTGCGGCAACGACGGATGGGGTGACGCGGCGTGAGCTTCTGGGCCTACTTGTCCAACCGCCACCAGCAGCTCCTCACCGACGCCTTCCAGCACGCCAGCGCCGTCTTCCAGTGCATGGTGATCGCGACCGCCCTCGGCGTCGCCATCGGCGTCCTCACCTACCGCAGCGGCTGGGCCGGGAACCTCGCGGTCACCTCCACCTCCACGGTGCTGACCATCCCCTCCCTCGCCATGATCGGCCTGCTGATCCCGATCGTCGGCCTCGGCGTCGCGCCGACCGTGATCGCCCTGACGCTGTACGGACTGCTGCCCATCGTCCGCAACTCCATCGTGGGGCTGCGCGGGGTGGATCCGGCCCTGGTCGATGCCGCCAAGGGCATCGGGATGTCGCGCGGCGCCCAGCTGCTGAAGGTGGAACTGCCGCTCGCCTGGCCGCCGATCCTGACCGGCATCCGGGTCTCCACCCAGATGCTGATGGGCATCGCGGCCATCGCCGCCTACGCCTCCGGGCCGGGCCTGGGCAACGAGATCTTCCGCGGGATCGCCTCGCTCGGCAGCGCCAACGCCATCAACCAGGTCCTCGCAGGGACGCTCGGCGTCGTCATCCTCGCCCTGCTCTTCGACGCCGCGTACGTCCTGCTCGGCCGTCTCACCATCCCGAGGGGAATCCGTGTCTGAGCCGACGCCGCCGACGACCAGCCCACAGCCGGCCGGGGACCCGCAGCCGGCCGCCGCCTCCGGCGCCACCATCCAGCTGGAGAACCTCACCAAGCGCTACCCCGGCAACCCCAACCCCTCCGTCGACGACGTCTCGATGGAGATCAAGGCGGGCGAGCTGGTGGTCTTCGTCGGCCCGTCCGGCTGCGGGAAGTCCACCACCCTGAAGATGATCAACCGGCTGATCGAGCCCACCTCCGGCCGGATCCGCATCGGCGACGAGGACGTCACCGACATGGACCCGGTCAAACTCCGCCGCAAGATCGGGTACGCGATCCAGTCCTCCGGGCTGTTCCCGCACATGACGGTCGCCGAGAACATCGCCCTGGTCCCGAAGATGACCGGCTGGTCCAAGTCCCGCGTGAAGGACCGGGTGGAGGAGATGCTCGACCTGGTCGGCCTGGACCCGCGCGAGTTCCACGGCCGCTACCCGCGCCAGCTCTCCGGCGGCCAGCAGCAGCGCGTCGGCGTGGCCCGGGCCCTGGCCGCCGACCCGCCGGTGCTGCTCATGGACGAGCCCTTCGGCGCCGTCGACCCCATCACCCGCGACCACCTCCAGGACGAGCTGATCCGCCTCCAGCACGAGCTGCACAAGACGATCGTCTTCGTCACCCACGACTTCGACGAGGCCATCAAGCTGGGCGACCGGATCGCCGTCCTGCGCGAGCGCTCGCACATCGCGCAGTTCGACACCCCCGAGGCGATCCTCACCAACCCCGCCGACGACTTCGTCTCCGGCTTCGTCGGCGCCGGGGCCGCCCTCAAGCGGCTCAACCTCACCCGAGTGCGGGACGTGGAGATCGCCGAGTTCCCGACCGTCTCCGTGGACGACCCGCTCCAGCAGATCTTCAACACCCTGCGCGCCGGCCAGGGCAACGAACTCCTGATGCTGGACCGGCGCGGCCGCCCGTACAAATGGCTGCGCCGCGGCGACCTGATGCGCGCCAAGGGCTCCCTCGCCCGGGCCGGTCAGCTCGTGCACGACACGGTGACCCGGGACGCGACCCTGCACGACGCCCTGGAGGCCGTACTGACCGACAGCGGCGGCCGGGTGGCCGTCACCGGGCGGCGGGGCGAGTACATCGGCGTCGTGGACATGGAGACGCTGATGAACTCCGTGCACGAGATGCTGGAGGCCGACCGGCTGACGGCCGCCGAGCACGCGCACGACCTGGAGGAGCTGCGCCACCACCGCGTCGAGCGGGACCTGGAGGGGCTCCGGGACGACGCGGAGGACTCATGAGCCCGCGCAACCCGGTCTCCCCCGAACGCCCGCCCGGCGAGCACGAACTCAAGGGCCACGTCTTCCGCGATCCGGAGGAGCCCGGGCCCGACGAGACGGTGATGGCCTCCATCGCACCGCCCCGCCCGGGGAGCCGGCTCACCTGGGCCCGGCTGGTGACCCTGCCGATCGTGCTGGCGCTGGTGCTGCTGGCCACGTACCTGTGGATCACCAACGCCACCCTCGACACGATCGCCGAGAACTCCCTCGCGGACGGCAACGTCGAGCTCCGGCTGTGGCAGCACGTCCAGCTCACCGCGATCTCCACCTTCTGGGTGCTGATCATCGCGATCCCGCTCGGCATCGCGCTCACCCGCCGTGGCCTGCGCCGGGCGGCCCCGCTGGTCACCGCCGTCGCCAACATCGGCCAGGCCACCCCGGCCATCGGCCTGCTCGCCCTGCTGGTCATCTGGCTCGGCATCGGCCCCTCGACCGCGATCATCGGCATGGTCGCCTACGCCGTCCTGCCCGTGCTGTCCAACACCGTCGCGGGGCTGCGCGGGATCGACCCGCAGCTGGTGGAGGCCTCGCGCGGGATCGGGATGTCCTCCATGGGAACCCTGATGAAGGTCGAACTGCCGCTGGCGGTCCCGCTGATCCTGGCGGGCGTACGGACGGCCCTCGTCCTCAACGTCGGCACCGCGACCCTGGCCACCTTCGGCGGCGGCGGGGGCCTCGGCGACCTGATCACCTCCGGGATCCAGACCCAGCGGATGCCGGTGCTGGTGCTGGGCTCGGTGCTGACGGTGGCGCTGGCACTGTTCGTGGACTGGCTGGCCTCCCTGGCCGAGACGGTTCTGACCCCGCGCGGGCTGGAGGCGTAGATGGCCAAGCTCTCCGTACGGACGGCCACTGCGGCCTGCGCGGCCCTCCTGCCCCTGCTGGCGCTCGCGGGCTGCGGGCTCAAGAGCGGCTCCCCGATGGTGGACGAGGCCCTGCCCGGCTCGGTGGGCCAGGGGCAGCCCCTCAAGGGCGCCTCGCTCACGGTCACCTCGAAGAACTTCAGCGAGAACATCGTGCTCGGCCAGATGATCGGCCTGATCTTCAAGGCGGCCGGCGCGGAGGTGCTGGACCGCACCAACCTGCCCGGGTCGATCAGCGCCCGCGAGGCGATCATCCAGGGCGACGCGGACGCCATGTACGAGTACACGGGCACGGCGTGGATCACCTACCTCGGCAACGACAAGCCGATCGCGGACCCGTACGCGCAGTGGGAGGCGGTGCGGGACGCGGACGTGAAGAACGGCGTGGCCTGGCTGCCGCCCTCCACCCTCAACAACACCTACACGCTGGCCATCAGCAAGAAGAACAACGCGAAGTACGGGCTGAAGACCATGTCGGACGTGGCGGCGCTGTCGCAGCGCGACCCCAAGGCGGTGACGATCTGCGTGGAGAACGAGTTCGCCTCGCGGGAGGACGGGCTGCCGGGGATGGAGAAGGCGTACGGGATGAAGATCCCGGCGGGCAACGTGATGAAGATGGACGCCGGGATCATCTACACCCAGGTCTCGAAGTCCGATTCCTGCCTGCTGGGCGAGGCCTTCACCACGGACGGCCGGATCAAGGCCATGGACCTGGACACCCTCGCCGACGACCGGCACTTCTTCCCCAACTACAACGCGGCGCCGGAGCTGCACGCGAAGACGCTGGAGAAGTACCCGCAGATCGCGGGCCTCCTGGACCCCCTGTCGAAGCGGCTGTCGACGGAGACGGCGCAGCGGCTCAACGCCCTGGTGGACGTGGACGGTCAGGATCCGCACGAGGTGGCGAAGGACTGGCTGGTGGCGGAGGGGTTCATCAAGGAGGGGTGACCGGCGGGCTCCGGACGAAGGATGCAAAGAAGTAGTTGCAAAGAAACCCTTGCACAGAGTTCTTTGCAACTCTACTGTTGAGGCATGCCCGAGAAGAACGCCGATTCCCAGAAGCCGGAGCCTCAGCTCCGCAAGCTCGACGCCCACTCCCTGCGCGGCCTGGCCCACCCCCTGCGCATCCGCCTGCTGGGCAGCCTGCGCCTGCACGGGCCGGCCACCGCCTCGCAACTGGCGGAGCAGCTCGGGGAATCGAGCGGGGCCACCAGCTACCACCTGCGCCAGCTCGCCGCGTACGGGTTCGTCGAGGATGCCCCCGAGCACGGCAAGGGCCGTGAGCGCTGGTGGCGGCCGTCCCAGGACGGCACCATCTTCGACGAGGCGCTGGTCTACGACGCCGATCCGGCCACGCGCGGCGCCGCGGAGGTCTTCCTGGCGGAGGTCGTGAAGATCCACGAACAGGAACTGTCCACCTGGCTGGGCGAGGCACACACCTGGTCGGTGGAGTGGCGCCGGAGTTCCGAACTCAGCGACTTCTCACTGCAGCTGACCCCCGCACAGAGTCACGAGCTGGTCCTCAAGGTCCACGAGCTGATCAACAGCTACCGCGATCTACCACCCTCCGAAGGCACGGAGACGGTCCGTTTCCAGACGCACGCCTTCCCGGTGCGCACCAAGTAGCGCCCACACCGCGCCCTCAGCAACCCCTTTCGCAGAAGGAGCCCTGCCGTGCACGCCTTCAGCCATGCCCAAATCCACGCCGAGATCCACTCCATCCGCACCGCCGAGGCCGCCGCCTGGCGCCGCGCGCGGGAGGCCGCACCGTACGCTTCCCGCGTTCCCCGCCTGCGGGCGCCCGCCCTGCGCAACCGGCTCGGCGAGAGCCTGATCGCCCTCGGCATCCACCTGATCCAGCCCGCGCACCTGCACGCGCGCATCACCCGCAACGCCCGGATCTCCCGCCCGCACGGCGGCATCGCGTGAGCCGTGTCCCCTTCACCGCCGTCCTGCTCGCCAACACGATCTCGATAGCCGGGAGTTCCCTGACGCTCATCGGCGTGCCGTGGTTCGTGCTCCAGACCACGGACAGTGCCGGCCGGGCCGGGATCGTCGCCTTCTGCGCGACCCTGCCCGTCGCGGTGGCCGCCCTCGTCGGGGGCCCGGTCATCGACCGGCTCGGCCGCCGCCGGGTCTCCGCCGTCTCCGACCTGGTGTGCGGGCTGTCCGTGGCCGCGATACCGCTGCTGCACTACACCGGGCTGCTGGAGTTCTGGATGCTGTGCGCGCTGATGGCCGTCTGCGGCCTCGTGCACACGCCCGGACTGACCGCGCGCTACGTCCTGCTCCCCCATCTCGCCGAGCACGCCGGCACCACCATCGCCCGCGCCGCCAGCCTCTACGACGCCGTCTCGCGCGGAGCCCGCATGATCGGGGCCGCGCTGGCCGGCGTACTGATCGCCACGATCGGCGCCGAGTCGGTCCTGCTCCTCGACGCGGCCACCTTCGGCGCCTCCGCGCTGCTGGTCGCCGTGTTCCTGCGCGGGACACCGGCCGCCGAGCCGCAGCGCACCGCCGGGAAGGTGTCGTTGACCGGCTACCGGACCGAACTCGCCGAGGGCTGGCGGTTCCTGACCCGGGCCCGGCTGCTGCTGGGCATCATGGTGATGGTCATGATGACCAACGGCATCGACCAGGGCTGGTCCTCGGTGCTGCTGCCCGTGCACGGCAGCGAGGTCCTCGGCGGACCCACCGCGCTCGGCCTGATGATCGCCCTCTTCGGCGGGTTCGCCCTGCTGGGGGCCCTGCTCTACGGAGCCTGGGGCGAGCGGTTCCCCCGTAGGGCCGTGTTCGCCGGGGCGTTCCTGCTGTGCGGGGCCCCGCGCTACGTGGTCGCCGCCTTCACCGACACCCCGCTGCCGCTCGCGGTCACGATGGCGCTGTCCGGGCTGGGCGCCGGCGTGCTCAACCCGATCCTGACCACCGTGATGCTGGAGAAGGTGCCCGACGCCCTGCGCAGCCGGGTAGCGGGCGTGACCACGGCCGGCTGCGAGCTGACGATGCCGCTGGGCGGGCTGGCCGCGGGACTGCTGGTCGACGGCTTCGGGGTGACGAAGGCACTGCTGGTGTTCGGCGGGACCTACTTCCTCGTCACGCTCTCGCCGCTGGTGTTCCCGTCCTGGCGGAGCATGGAGACGGAGGCGGCCTCCCGGCTCAGCAGGACGGAGCCTGCTCGCCCTTCTGCAGAGCCCGCAGCGCGTCAACCGCACCCGTCAGCGAAGTGACGGGGACCAGCCGCAGCCCCTCGGGGAGTTCGGACTTGGCGTCCGAGCACTCCGCCGCCGGTACGAGGAACACGCTCGCCCCGTCGCGCCGCGCGGCCTGAGTCTTCAGGGCCACCCCGCCGACCGCGCCGACCTCGCCGGCCGCGGTGATGGTGCCCGTACCGGCGATGGTCCTGCCGCCGGTGAGATCGCCTCCGCTGCCGTTCCCGTCGAGCTTGTCGACGATGCCCAGCGAGAAGAGCAGTCCGGCGCTCGGACCGCCGACGTCGGCGAGGTTCAGCTCGACCTTCACGTCCTTCGGGTCCTTGTGGAGGTAGCCGAGGGCGGCCTGGGAGGCCGTCGACTGCGACTTGGTCATCTCCTCCATGTTGTGCTCCTCGATCTCCTTGTCGCTTCCGCCCGACGGGTACACCGCCTCCCTGGGCATGACCGCCCGGGAGGTGTCGAACCAGTCGCCGACCAGCGCGGGGAGGGTGACGGAGGTGGAGGGGCCGGTGGCCTGGATGGTGGTCATCCGCAGCTGGCCGGCGGTCTCGCGGGTGGGCGCCCCGGTGATGGAGATGATTTGCTTGCCGTCACGGGAGCCGAGCACGTCGGCCGTGAGGCCCGGCTGCGCGATCACGAAGGGCAGCGGTGCGAGGGCCGCGACGGCGAACAGCGCGAGCACGGGCACGGCGCAGACGGCGAGGGCGGCGGGACGCGGCAGACGTGTGAGGCGAGAGAGCACCGGGCCAATCTAGCGCGGGTGCCCCCGAACGGGTCGAGCCGCGCCCCCGTCGGTCGGGGCGCGGCTCGGTGTCCTGATGTACAGCTGGTGTGCCCTGCGCTAGCGCAGGGCGTCGGCCACCTCGCGGGCGGCGTCCACCACGCGCGGGCCGACCCGCTCGGGCACGGCGTCGGCCAGCATGACGACGCCCACGCTGCCCTCCAGCCCCGTGATGCCCACGAGGGGCGCCGCGGCACCGCTGGCGCCCGCTTCGAGCTCCCCGTGGGTGAGCGTGTACCCGGGCTCGATGAGCGTGCCCTGACGGGCGGCCAGGATGGCCCGGCCGGCCGCCCCGCGGTCCAGCGGATGACGGAAGCCGGGCCGGTAGGCCACGTGGTAGTCGGTCCAGGTCGGCTCGACGACCGCCACGGCGAGCGCTTCGGTTCCGTCCACGAGGGTCAGGTGCGCGGTGGCGCCTATGTCCTCGGCGAGGGAGCGCAGCGCGGGCAGCGCCGCCTCGCGCACGAGCGGGTGCACCTGGCGGCCCAGGCGCAGCACTCCGAGCCCGACGCGGGCGCGGCCGCCGAGGTCACGGCGGACCAGGGCGTGCTGTTCGAGGGTGGCCAGGAGGCGGTAGACCACGGTGCGGTTCACACCGAGGCGGTTGGAGAGCTCGGTGACGGTCAGACCGTGGTCGGTGTCGGCGAGCAGTTTGAGAACTCGGAGTCCTCGGTCGAGAGTCTGGGAGGTTTCCGCGGTCACGACGCCTCTCCCTCTTTCGGTGGGCGGCGGTGACTCTCTGGGGATAGCGCCGCCGGTCCCTCGGCGACGCACGGAGAGGCCGCCGGTAGCGGCCATGGCACCGGCTGCGCTCCCGCGGCGGCGCTGCCACGGGGCGTTCGATGCGGGGACAGTAGCGAGCAGGTTCGCTCAGCGGAAGGGCTCGTCCAGAATCCGGGCGCCTACTGGCGTTTTGTGCCGGTTGAAAACGCGCATCGCTGTCAATTCGTGACCTTCGGCCCCTGACGGCGACTCACGCCCCGGCCCTTCCTCGCACGGGCCCCGAAGGGCCTCCCACCACGGGTGCGGCGGCGCCGCTACGACGGCCCGGGCGGGCGGGGACCGTACAAATCTCCCCTCGCCCCCCGTGCCGCATTCCGTAGGAAATCACCGCATCCGGGTGGCCCACTCCTGGACCTTCTTGATCCGCTCGCGCAGCTGTCCCGCCGTGGCTTCCGCGCTCGGCGGGCCGCCGCACACGCGGCGCAGTTCGGTGTGGAGCACCCCGTGCGGTTTGCCGCTCTGGTGGACGTATGCGCCCACCATCGTGTTCAGCGACTTCCTCAGCTCCAGCAGCTCCTTGTGGGAGACCACGGGCCGCCGGTCGGCGGGCAGCTCCAGCAGGTCCGCCTCCGAGTCCGGCTTGCGCTTGCTGTGGGCGATCTGGCGCGACTGCCGCTTCTGGAGCAGCATCTGCACCTGGTCGGGCTCCAGCAGCCCGGGGATGCCGAGGTAGTCCTGCTCCTCTTCACTGCCCGGGTGGGCCTGCATGCCGAACTCGGCGCCGTCGTAGAGCACCCGGTCGAAGACGGCGTCGGACTCCAGCGCCTCGAAGGACATCTGCTCCTCGTCGCCGGTGTCCTCGTCCTCCTGCTTGTTCGCCTCCTCCATCTCCTTCTCGGAGTCGGCGTACGGGTCTTCCTCGCCCTGCTTCTTCGGCTTGTCGAGGACGTGATCGCGCTCGACTTCCATCTCGTTGGCGAAGCCGAGCAGGTAGGGAATGGTCGGCAGGAACACCGAGGCCGTCTCGCCGCGCCGGCGCGAGCGCACGAAGCGGCCGACGGCCTGCGCGAAGAACAGCGGGGTCGAGATGGTGGTGGCGTACACGCCGACCGCGAGGCGCGGTACGTCGACGCCCTCGGACACCATGCGGACGGCGACCATCCAGCGGTCGTTGCTCGCGGCGAACTCGTCGATCCGCTTCGAGGCCCCGGTGTCGTCGGACAGTACGACGGTGGCCTTGCTCCCCGTGATCTCCTTGATCAGCTTGGCGTACGCGCGCGCGGAGTCCTGGTCGGCGGCGATGACCAGCCCGCCCGCGTCCGGGATGCCCTTCCTGACCTCGGTCAGCCGCTGGTCGGCGGCGCGCAGCACGTTCGGCATCCAGTCGCCGCGCGCGTCGAGCGCCGTGCGCCAGGCCTGCGAAATGGCGTCCTTGGTCATCGGCTCGCCGAGGCGCGCGGCGATCTCGTCGCCCGCCTTGGTGCGCCAGCGCATGTTGCCGCTGTAGGAAAGGAAGATGACGGGCCGCACGACCCCGTCGCCCAGGGCGTTCCCGTAGCCGTAGGTGTAATCGGCGGAGGACCGCCGAATTCCGTCGTTCCCTTCCTCATAGGCGACGAAGGGAATGGGATTCGTGTCGGACCGGAAGGGCGTGCCGGTGAGGGCGAGCCGCCGGGTCGCCGGGTCGAACGCCTCCAGGCAGGCCTCGCCCCAGGACTTCGAGTCACCGGCATGGTGGATCTCATCGAGGATCACCAGGGTCTTGCGCTGCTCGCACCGGTTGCGGTGCAGCATCGGGCGCACGCCCACACCCGCGTACGTGACGGCGACCCCGTGGTAGTCCTTGCTGAGCGGGCCGGCGGAGTAGTCCGGGTCCAGCCGGATCCCTATCCGGGCGGCGGCTTCCGCCCACTGCTTCTTCAGGTGCTCGGTCGGCGCGACGACGGTCACCTGCTGGACCACGTGGTGGTGCAGCAGCCAGGACGCGAGCGTCAGGGCGAAGGTGGTCTTTCCGGCGCCGGGGGTCGCGACGGCGAGGAAGTCGCGCGGCTGGGTCTCCAGGTACCGGTCCAGTGCACCCTGCTGCCAAGCTCGCAGGGCGCTGGCGGTACCCCACGGCGCGCGGCCGGGGAAGGCGGGTGAGAGGTGGTGGGAGGCGGTAGTAGTCACGGTCTCCGGTTCGGTCTCTCGGCGGCGTTTCCGTTCCGGACGTGCATTCCGGGCATCTTCCGGGCGTGCGGTCCGGGCATCGGTACGGCCGGCGGTACGGGCAGTCGTACGTAGGACAACCGGGCCACCTTACCGGCCCGGGCCCGCCCCTCGCGGAGGGACAGGCCCGTGACCTCGGCGCGTGCGGCGAGCATCACATTCGCGTGTTCAGCGCGCGAACCTCGGCAGTTGGGCTGCGATCTTGGGGACGTCCAGGGCGCCCTGGCACACGTCCAGCACGAAGTGTTCGGCCTCGTCGACGTCGAAGCCGGCGTCCAGCGGGTGGCCGTTCATGTGGAGGAAGACCCAGGTCGCGTACCAGGCGATGCGCTTGTTGCCGTCCACGAGGCCGTGGTTGCGGGCCAGCGATTCCATCAGGGCCGCGGCCTTCTCCCAGATGTCCGGATAGGCGTCCTGACCGAACACGCTCGACTGTGGGCGCGCGAGCGCCGAATCGAGCAGTCCGTAGTCGCGCACCTCGCTGGTCCCGAGCCGCTCCGCGAGGTTCAGCACCTCGGGCAGGGTCAGGTAGTGGGTCACGCAAGCCTCCGGTTCAGCTCACCGCTGACCTTCAGGACGTGCTCGGCCGCCTCGTTGAACAGCCGGGAATGTTCGTTTATGGCCCTGATCACCGCCTCGTGCGCGAACGACTGCATGCTGCGGCCCTCCGCCTCGGCGCGCTCGCGCAGGGCATCCAGCTCTTCTTCGGTGAACCTGACGTTGAGACCAGCCATGACCTGATGGTACCGCGCGGTACCACCCAGTGTCAGCCCTCTTTCCCGCCCCCGCCGCAACAGCGCGGCCGCCCCACTGGCCACTCCGGCGACACCAGGCTGCTTCACGCCCACCGGCCCCGAGGTGACCCCCCTGGCCCCACCCGCCCGCACACACAGGGCCGACGCCGGCCGAATCCAGCCCGCCGACTTCCGGGGCCGGCCCCGGCCCCACCCACCCGCGCACAGAGCCGGACGGCAGCCCCATCCAGCCCCGCCGGCGTTTGAGGCGCGGGGGTCCGGGGGCGGCGCCCCCGGCAACGGCGCCGGACCACGGGCCTCAGGCCTTCCGCGCACCCTCCGCATCCAGCCGGGTGGCGACCCAGGCGCCCACCAGGGCCACGCAGGCCATCGGCAGGAACACCACCACGAACGCACCGGGGTGCGAAGCCCCGCCCCCCTCCACCACGGAGTGCGCCGCACCCACCGCTCCCCCGCCCAGCGCGGCGAACGCGGCCCCGCCCGCCGCCAGCAGCACCACGTTCGCCAGCGCATCCGAGATCTGCAGCGACGCGGAGTTCGCCCCCGCCTCCTCCGGCGCCGAAAGCTTCAGCAGCAGCACGCTCGTGGAGCCGATGACGAGCCCCATCCCCAGGCACCCCAGCGCCCACACCAGAGCCAGGGTCCACACCGGCACCCACTCCACGAGCACCGCCGGCGCCCCGGCGATCGACGCCGCGACCATGATCATGCCCAGCACCATCAGCCGTTCCCGGTACGGCGCCGCCCGCCCCTGCGACTGCACCCACGAGCCGGCCGCCCACGTCACCCCGCCCAGCGCGAGCGAGAACCCGGCCATCGTCGGGCTCAGCCCCCGCTGGGTGACCAGCATCAGCGGTACGAAGCTCTCGGCCGCGATGAACGACCCCGCGGCCACGCCCCGCAGCAGCACCACCGACGGCAGCCCGCGCCGCGCCAGGTAGGTCCCGCGCGGCAGCAGCCCCAGCACGGCGGGCACCAGCAGCGCGGCCCCCGCGATCCCCGGAACCAACGACAGCCACCTCAGATCCTGGGCGGCGTACTGCAGCAGCCCCGCGCCGGCCGAGATCCCGAGGGCGAGCCGGATCCGCCGCCGGTCGAACGCCACGGGCGGAGCCTCGGGGTCCACCGGCCCGGAGGCGCTGCGCCGTATCGCGGGCAGCGCCACGGCCAGCGGTACGAAGACCAGTGCGGGTATCCCGAGGAAGACCCAGCGCCACCCGAGCTGCTCGGTCACCGTGCCCGCGGCCAGCGGTCCCACGATCGAGGGCACGACCCAGCTCGCGGCGAAGGCCGCCATGATCGCGGGCCGCAGCCGCTCCTCGTAGGCCCGGCTCACCACGACGTACAGCGCGACGATGACCAGCCCGCCACCGAACCCCTGCACGGCCCGCCCGAGCACGAACATCCACATCGCCCCGGCGGTCCCGGAACACACCAGCCCGGCGGCGAAGGACCCGATCCCCACGGTCAGCGGCCGCAGCGGCCCATGCCGGTCGGCCCACTGCCCGGAGAGCACCATCCCGAAGAGGCTGGTCGTGAAGTAGGCGGAGAAGGCGAAGGCGTACAGCCCGATCCCGTCCAGCTCCCGGGCGGCCACGGGCATGGCGGTCCCGACGGCGGTGGCCTCGAAGGCGATCAGAAAAATGACGGAGATGATCCCGATGCTGAGCGTCCGGTACGCGGGCCCGAAGATCCCGCCCTTCGGGTGGCCGGGTATCGGTGCGACGGGTGCAGCAGCTCGCTGCGGGAGGACGCTCATCGCCCCAGAGTAAGGCCCGTACCGCTATTTCGACCCTGTCATTCCGACCGATCCCGCCCCCTCCCCCAGCCCTAGGCCAAAGGTCCCTCCCACCCTCGCCGGCCTCCCTCTGTGAACGCGGCATGGCAGTCACATTGCACGCCCCACGATTCCCTTCCCCGCCCTCCCGCGCCCTCGTACGGTCATACCCATCACCACCACACAGCCGTGTGCCCGAGTGGTTTAGGGACTCGCCTGCAAAGCGGGTTACGCCGGTTCGATTCCGGTCACGGCTTCCACGAAGAAGGCCGCTCAGGATGTTCCTGGGCGGCCTTCTTCGTGCCCGGAGGCGGTGCTAGACCCCGCACCGCGTCTGTTCCTTGGCGGCGTCCAGATACTTCTTCATGAGCCCGGTGAACAGCGGGCGCCGGTCCGCCGGCTTCACCCGGTCCACCGAACCGCTGAGCCGCAGTTCCAGCTCGAAGGAGTCCTTGGAACCCTGGCACGTGATCGCGACGGCGGCGCCCCCGTCCCACACCTTGCCGTTGTCCGCGAACGGCAGCGGATCCGGCTTCTCGTCGTCCAGGTGCCAGAAGAAGTGCTGTCCCAGAGGCTGGCGCTTCACCGAGGACAGAACCCGGTTCTCACCGTCCACGGCGATGGTGCAGGTTCCGCCCTTGAACACCGGGGTCAGTTTCAGGCTGGCCGGCGACGACTCCTTCACCGTCTCTCCGTCACCCATCAGCGGCTCCAGGTCCGAGCGGGTGAAGACACCGAAACAGGACCGCTCCGGCAGCTGAGGGGCGGCTGCCTTCTTCTCTTCGGAGCAACCTGTCAGCGCGGCCGCTGCCGTGAGCCCGAGAGCCACGGCGGCGGCGGCCGTCCGGGTGAAGCGCATCAGGAGCCCCCGTTCGAAGTGGCGACCTGACCCCGGCCGACCGCGTGGGCGTTCGCCGTCTCCGTCGATGCGACACCGGCCAGGGAGTCGATCGTCCTCTGGTTCATACCGGTTCCGTTCGCGGCGTGGCGCACCGACGCGGCGGCGGACTCGCCCGCCGCGGTCTGGGCGTCGGTGTACTTGATGACGGCCTCCGAGTTGGCGTCGTCCCTCTTCTCCGCCTGGTCCTTCTCGGCAGCCTTGACGACACTGTCCGTGATGTCCTCCTGCAGCCATTCCACTACGTCCCCGGCCAGCGGAACCATCTCCAAGTACTTGCCGCCAGCCGCGCTGATCCCCCGGTTGATCCACTTGGCGTTTTCCTCGACACCCTTGACGTACTCCTCAGCCTTGTGGCCGTTCTCCGCGAAGGTCCCCTCCGCCCTGGCTTCGGAGAGGATGCCCGCGATCTGGCCGCCGGGATGCACGGCGACCTTGATCGCCGCGTCCACGTCCTCGTACTCGCTCCGGTGCACGATGACGTCGTTGATGAGCGCTGTCGTAAACGCCCGCTGCGAGTTGGTGATCGCCCCGTAGGCATCCGGGTCCTGGCCGACGGCCCCGATGAACGCCGCCATGTCGGCCTTGTGGAACTCGGCCGTCTCGCCGTTCGTCTTGATCGTCCGGCTACCGTTCTCCGCTGACACCTGGAGGTCCGGCATGTACTCCGCCGCCATCTGCCCAAAGTGGCCGGACAGGCCCTTCAGCGGGCCTTCGCCCTCGCCGGCCGCCGCCGCGATCAGCTCCGGCTTGTCCCCGACCTTCTCGACGACCCGTTCCATGACGGAGGCCATCTCCTTGGTGTGCGGTACGGGCTTCGCGTCCTCGTCGCCCGCCGCACGGCCCGACACCGCCGCTTCCAGGGCGCCGCCCAGCGCCTCTTGCGCCGCGTGCGGGTCGCCCGCCTTCGCCATGTCGAAGCCGTCCGCGTACGGCTTCTTGTCGAGCATGTAGTCGACCATGCCCTGGTCCTTGCCGTGCTGACCGCCGACCGGCTTGTCGTCCTTGGTCACGATGCCGTCGCCGTTGGAGTCCTCGCGGACCGGCTCGTTGAAGAAGGCCGTCGCCGCGTCCGGGTTGTTGCCCAGCGCCTCCATCAGACCCGTCAGCGGGTAGAAGCCCCGGCCGCCGCCCTCGCCCTGGTTGAGAACCGAGTCCAGGCCGTACGGGGCGTGGTACTCCCAGGCCTTCGGATCCTTGCGGTCCATGGCGACCATGTCGCGGCCGACCGAGGTCAGGAACTCCTTGTCGTACGTACCCTCACGGATCAGCGCACCGAGCGCCTGGTAGCCGTAGATCGTCGTCACACCACCGGTGACCTGCATCTCCTTGCGGCCGGCCTTCATCAGCTGGGTCGTCCACGCGGCGTCGAGGTGGTTCGGCACGTCCTTGTGCGTGGCCAGGCCGAGCATCGCGCCCATGTCGCTCTGGATGTTCGCGACCATCAGCGCGCGGTCCTTGCCCGCGGCGCCGAGGCTCGTGGCATCCAGCGACATGGTGGCGTACATCTCCAGCGTGCCCTCGGCGCCCACCGTCCGGTAGAAGCCCGTCGCGAACTCGGGGTCCTCACGGTTGTCGTCGAGCAGGTCCTCCAGCTCGCGCAGCGCCTCGGGGTTGCGGGCCGTGCCGCCCTCCCCCGTGACCTTCTTCATCAGCGCGGCCGCCCGGTCCGCTTGTTCGGCGTCCAGAGTGGAGTACTTCGGTGCGGTGAAGTTGTTGTCGTCCGTGACGTTGGCCTGGAGCGCGCGCACGAGGGAGTCGTCCGCGTCCTGGGCGTCTTCGACGGCCCGGTTGACCCGGTCCTGCCACAGGCCCTGGTTCTTGCGGAGCGTGGCCTGGTAGTCCGGATCGTGCTGGGCGGCGTAACGATCCTGCGCATCGGCGAGCGGGATGGCGGACACCCGCCCGCTCTCGTCGATCCGAAAGCCGGCCGCCGGGGCGTCCGCGACCAGCTTCTTGATCTGTTCCTGGACCGCCTTGAGGGTGGCGTGCCCGTCGGCGAGCAGGAGCTGGATGCCCTTGGCCTGCCGGGCCGCGTCGTCGAACTCCTTGGCCGTCTTGTCGACGAACGGACGGGCGACGCCCGCCGTGACGCCGTTCCACTGGGCCCTGTCCGACTTGGCCTTCATCCCGTCGCGGGCCGACGCCGCCAGCTCGTCCAGTTTCTTGACCATCGCGGCCCAGTCGGTGATCGCGGTCTGGAGCGGGCCCAGGGGCGCGTTCATGACGTTCTCGTACGTCAGCACGTGTCCGACACCTTCGTCACTTGAGGAGCTCGTCGATCTTGGATGCCGTGAAATCGGCGTGCAGCTGCTGCTCTTCCTTGCTGTGCGAGGAGAGGGAGTAGTTCAGGCCGTTGGAGATGTTCGCGCAGGCGGCGACGAGCGTCTTGAGCTGGCTCTCCCAGCGGGTGTTGACCTTGAGTAGGACTGGGCCGCTCGCGAAGCCCTCGCGCGTGAGCGCGCCGGCCGCCTCGGCGGTGGAGGCGGCGGCGTGCTTGCCGTCGTTGGAGAGCCGGGTGTGGAGCTTGTTGGCCTCGGAGCCGACCTCGCCGATGTGGTCCTGGTTCAGCTCCAGATCAGCGCTGCCACCGCCGGGGCCGGGCGCGGCCGGGACGCTGTTGAGCCGCGTGGCGACGTTGGCTGAGGCAGTGCTCCTGGCCGCGGACCATTCCTCGTCGAACGACATGGCGTGGCCTTCCCTTCTGGCTCTGGTGGTGTGCGCTTCTACGGGGTCGCGCGAGTCAGCGGCTGCGGCGCCGGAGGGCAACGGCGGTGACGGCTCCGCCGATGAGCACGCAGGCACCCAGCCCGAGGGCCAGCCAGGGCAGGCTGCCACTGCCGCCGCCATCTGCCTTCGCCTCGGCCTGGGGCGCGGGGGCCGCCTGGTCGGAGGGAGCGGTGGAGGAGGGCGCCGACGGGGCCTTCGTGCCGGTCCCGCCGCCGGCTGCGGCCAGGTCGGGGATCGGGTAGACGTCCGCGGGGCCGGGGTCGCCAGGGTTGGGTACGGCGGTGCGGGGGCGGACAGTGCCGTAGCCCAGGAAGTCACTGCGCTCGGCGCCGTCAATGGGCTTGCCAGCGGTGTTCATCATGACTCGAAGCACCTGGTTGTTGGTCCAGCCTGGGTGAGCCGACCAGATCAACGCCGCCGAGGCGGAGGCGAGGGCGGTGGCGTTGCTCGTTCCCGAGCCCTTGCAAACCCCTGTCTTACCAGAACAAGCCGTGACGATGTCAGCACCAGGTGCCGTCAGGTCAACTTGCGCCCCATGCTCCGACTCCGCAGTTGCTTTGCCCCCGGAGTCAACAGCGCCGACGCCCACCACTCCCGGTGTTGCAGCCGGGTAGAGGACTTCATTCGATCCATCGCCCCGATTACCTACGCCGGCAAAAATCAACTTGCCTTTGGACAAGGCGTACTTCACCGCATCTAGACGCGCGGGATCTTCTTCACCCGAAGCCAGAGAGATACTGATGATCTTCGCGTCCGTGTCTGCCGCATACCGAATAGCTGCCGTCCAGGCGGCGTTCTTAACGTCAACGCCCTCTGGCACACGAATCGGAAGAATCTTGGCCCCGGGCGCGAGCCCAAACGCCCCGTCACCGCTTGGATGTTTCCCCGTCCCAGCAATCAGCGCGGCCATCGCCGTGCCGTGCTGATTGGAGTCCGTTCGCTCATCTCCGCTGTACGTCGTGGCAAAGTCCTTGCCAGGAACGACCTGCCCTTCCAACTCAGGGATAGGCGCTACACCACCGTCGATGACGGCAACCGTGATGCCTGCCCCCGTGCTGGTCTTCCAGATCTGGTCGGCCTTCATCAAGGTGAGATGCCATTGCCGGGACCTGATGCTCTCCGCATGGGCTGGGGTTGCGGCGATCCCGACCAGCAGAAAACCTGCCAAGGTCGCCGTCGTCTTACGCATACGCATCCCGTGCAACGTCCGCTCCACTCAGTCGATCACCGGCGGAACGACACGACCATCGCCCTGCCACGTCTCTTCGTCCTCAGCCAGGTAATCAGGGCGCTCACCCTGACGGCCATCACCCCGTCGACCCGAAGCAGGTGCACCAGCAGCACCGTGACCCATCGGACCAGCCATCGGGCCCGCACCCGATCCACCGCGAACCAGCCCGGAACCGCCCTGGGTGAACGGCTGCCCACCAGCGATCGAGCGGCCACCCACACCTGACTGGCGCCCACCGACGACGCCGCCCGGTTCGGTGGCGAGACGACGGCCGGCCATGGGGTTGCCGAGACCGCCTTGCGCTCCGCCACCGCCCATACCCATGCCGCCGCCCATGCCCATGCCGCGCCCGGCCGTCTGCGCGCCCTCGCCGCCGATGACCGTGCCACGGGGAATGCTCGCGCCCGGCCCACTGGGCGTCACCGGCCGACCGCCCGAGATCCCGCTGTCGCGCGGGGGCAGACCGGCAACACCACCTAGTCCGCCTCCCTTCCCACCAATTCCTCCAGCGCCGGGAATGGTCCCGCCGGGACCAAAGCTGCCCGGACCGCCACCGCCGATCGGCTTCTGTACGCCACCGCCCGGCGGCAGCGTCACGGGTGGGACAAACCCACCGGGGGTAATAGCCGAACCGCCGCCACCCGGTCCGACCGGACCCGGGCTTCCGGGTGCTCCCGGAGCCGGGGGAAGGGTCGTACTCGGCGCCGGGCCGACGTTATCGAGACCGGTGCCAATGTTGCGGTCCGGGGGCACAGGAACGGGTGCCGGAGACGGCTGCGGGCCGGGCGCAGACCCGGAGCCAGGCGGCGAACCGCCAGGACCCGCTGGTGGCGGGGCATACGACGAACCGCCTGCCCCAACTACCTCCTGCGAAGCCCCTCCAACTGCTCCTTGAGCAGCCCCTCCGGTTGCCCCCGGAGAAGTCCCTCCAGATCGCTCGACATCCCCATACCCAGCGACCGGCGGTGGAATGAACGGCTCCGGCCACTTCGGAAACGTCGGAATCTCCGCCATCTCCATCCCAGTAGCCGAGGCCTCGTACCCCTGCGCCAGCTTCGTCATCTGCTGGATCGCCTGCTGCCGGTCGCCGCTCAGCTTCGAGTGTGCCTGCTGGCCGATCTGCGCCGCGTCGGGGTCGTTGCGGTACTCGCGGGAGGCCTCCAGGTTGGCCGCGGCCCCGCTGTCGTACGTCGGCATGTTGGCCTTGACCTCGATGACGACCTGGCTGGCCTGCGTCAGCTGCTTGCCGCCCTCGGCGCTGTATTCGCTCAGGCGCAGCGTCGCATTGCCCGTGCGGCTGACCCAGTCCTGGAAGGCCGTGGCCGATTCGCCTTCCCAGCCGGTCACCCGGTGGTCCTTGAGGCTTTCGCCGATCTCCTTGATGGTCGCCGCGGCGTCCGTCAGCTGGGCACCGCGGGTCTTGAGGGTTTCCGCGTTGGCCGAGGCGAGCATGGCCAGCAGCTGCTGGTGGGTGTGACTCTCGAAGTTCGTCGCCATCAGACGCCCTCCCCCTGGCTAAGTCCCGGCCCAGCCCCTTGTGAAGCCGAGCTGTGTGGAGGCGGCGGCGCCAACGGGTCCCGTTCCGGGACATAGTTCGCGTCGGCCTGCTTGCTGATCGCCAGCATCCGCCGCTTCGTGTCCTCGTCGACGCCCTCGAAACCGCCGTGGCTCGTCTGGATCGCGAGGCTCAGCCCCTCGATCTGCTCAGCCAGCCCCTTCGACAGCGCGAGCAGCTGCGTGTGCACGTTCGTGTAAGCCGTGAACAGCCGCTTGGCCTCCGCGAAGCCCTCCCCGAGGGAGTTCTCCGGGAGGGTGCCGTCGGCCAGTTTCTTGTCGCTCGCCGGAGAGCCGTCCAGCTTCGCCAGCAGACCGTCGACCCGCTTCTTGTAGTCCGTCAGCGATTCGTACTCGATCTGGAGCGCGCCCAGAGCTGCCGGCGAGGCAACGCCCACACCGAAGTCCACTCCGAACACGCCCGGCCCATAGTCCACTGCCACGATGGCCTCCCCGACTCCCCGTCGTCCCCGTTCACACCCGCTTCGCGTGCATTCGCACACGCACGTCGCCAGTGTCCACAAACACTCTATCGACAGACACCGACAGGCCCAAGTTTCGGGTTGCAGGTGCAATCAGGGTCACAAGGTTACGAGTTGGGCGCCGCCACCGCCGCAGATGGCCGGATCGGGAGCCTGTTGACCGGGCGGCCCGTGGCCGCGCGGACCGCCGAGGCCACCGCCGCGGGGGCCGTGACCACCGGGACGGCGCTCGCCGGCTTGGCGCCGAAGGGGGCCACCACGTCGCGTTCCTCGACGAGTTTGACGATGCGGACCGTCGGGGCGTCCAGGGAGGTGGGCAGGGCGTAGCCCGTGAGGTCGGGGTGGCGGATCAGGCCGGAGGCCGTGCGGAGGTTTTCCGTCAGGGCCGCGCCCACGCCCTGGATGACGCCCGCTTCGATACGTGCCGCCAGTTGGCGGGGGTTGAGGACCCGGCCGACGTCCTGGGCGACCGCGAGTTCCACGACGCGTACCGAACCGAGCTCGATGTCCACGTCGACCACCGCGCGGATCGCGCAGAAGGCGAGGCCCACGAAGGCGTCGCCCTGGCCGTCCCCGTCCAGCGGCTCCGTCGGGTGGGGGCGGCACTGGGCCGTGGCCCAGAGTTCCTTGCCCTCCATCGCCTCCGCGACGGTCGTGGAGAAGGCTCCGTCGTACGACGTGATCCGGCCATCCGCGATCTGGAGGAGTTCGGTGGACATGCCGAGCTTGTGGGCCATCGGCTGGAGGAGTTGGGTGCGGACCATCTTCGCCGCGCGTTCCACCGCGCCGCCCGAGACCCAGGTGTGCCGGCCGTGGGCGGAGGGGCCCGCCGGCGGCTGGTCGGTGTCGACCGGGGCCACGACGACCTCGTCCACGCCCAGGGTCTCCTGGACGATCTGGCGGGCGAGCGTGGAGAAGCCCTGGCCGGTGTCGACGGCCGCGCAGATGACCGTGGCCGCGCCGCCGACGATCTTCACGGTGGCCGTGGACACCTCGTCGGTGCCCTCCGCGCCGAGCATGTGGACCATGCCGACCCCGTACCCGACGCCGCGCCGCACCGCGCCCGGCTCCCCCGCGCCCTCCAGGCCGCCCGGGAGCAGCCACTCCTCCTCCGGGGTGTCCTTGGGAAGGGCGGGCAGCTCGTGGTCCCGTACCGCGCGCAGGAGTTCGGCCACGGGGGCGGGGCAGGTGACGGTCTGGCCGGTCGGGAGCAGGTCGCCGGTGGCCAGGACGTTGCGCAGGCGCAGCTCGGCGCCGTCGATGCCGAGGGCGGCAGCCAGCTTGTCCATCTGGCCCTCGTAGGCCGCGCAGACCTGCATGGCGCCTTCGCCGCGCACGTGGCCCGACGGGGGGTTGTTCGTACGGACCGCCCAGCCTTCCACGAAGGCGTGCGGGACGACGTACGGGCCGCAGGCGAAGGCCACCGCCGCGGCGAGGGATTCCGAGGAGGCGTCGGCGTAGGCGCCCGCGTCCATCAGGATCTGCGCCTCGACCTTGACCAGACGGCCGTCCGCGTCCGCGTGGTGGCGGTAGCGCAGCAGCGTCGGGTGGCGGTGGGGGTGGCCGAGGAAGGACTCCTCGCGGGTGGCGGCCAGCTTGACCGGGCAGCCGGTGCGCAGGGCGAGCAGTCCGAGCGGGAGCTGGAACGCGGCGTCCTCGCGGTCGGCCGTCGCGCCCGGGACCCCGGTGACCACGACCCGTACGCGGTCCGGGTCGAGGCCGAAGCAGGCGGCGGCCAGGTCGCGGTCGGTGTGCGGGTCGGTGGAGGCGGTGTAGATCTCCACGCCGCCGTCGGGGCGCGGTACGGCCAGTCCGGCTTCGGCGCCGATGGGGGCGGGGTCCTGGCGGCCGATGCGGTAGAGGCCCTCGACGACGACCTCGCCGGTGGCTTCGGGGTCGCCGTAGCGCAGCGGGATGTGCCGGATCAGGTTGCCGTCGGGGTGCAGGTCGGGGGCGCCGAAGGCCTGTTCGGGGTCGGTGACCGGGTCGAGGAGCTCGTACTCGACGGCGATCGCGGCGGCCGCGAGGCGTGCGGTGTCCGGGTGGTCGGCGGCGACGGCGGCGATGGGCTCGCCGTGGTGGCGGACCACGTCGTGCGCGAAGACGGGCCGGTCGGCGATGCGGCGGCCGTGCGTGGTGGCGCCGGGGACGTCGGCGTGGGTGACGACGGCCCGCACGCCGGGCATTTCGGCGGCGGCGGAGGCGTCGATGGAGAGGATGCGGGCGTGGGCGTGCGGGGAGCGCAGTACGGCGGCCCAGAGGAGGCCCTCGGCCCACAGGTCGGCGGCGTAGGGGAAGGTGCCCTCGGTCTTGGCCCGGGTGTCGGTGGCCGGCACGGACGCGCCGATGCCGCGCGGGACCGCCGGCTCCGACGGCTCCGCGCCCTCGGTGAGCGGTGTCGTGACCGCTGCCGGGACCGTCGCCGCGTCGTGGGCGCTCACGCCGTGCCTCCCTCATGGTTGCCGTGGTTGCCCTGCATCCCGTGGTTCCCCTGGTTCCCGTGGTTGCCCTGCATCCCGTGGACGCCGCCCTCGCCCGGCGGGGCCTGGTGCGGGATCCGGGCCTCGGCCGAGGCCGCGGCGGCCGCTTCGGCAGCCGATCCGCGCTCGGCGACGACCTCGCGCACGGCCTCGATGACGCCCGAATAGCCGGAGCAGCGGCAGAGGTTGCCGCACAGGGCCTGGCGGGTCTCCAGCTCGCTGGGGGCGTGGTTGCCTTCCAGCAGATCGTGGATGGTCATGGCCATGCCGGGCACGCAGAACCCGCACTGCACCGCACCCGACCTGCACAACGCCTCTTGTACGTCCGACAGTTCCCCGTCGGTCGCGAGACCTTCCACGGTCCGGACCTCGCTGCCCGCCGCGGTGGCCGCGGGGACGAGGCAGGAGGCGACGAGCCGGCCGTCGACCTGCACGGCGCAGGCGCCGCATTCGCCCTGTGAGCAGCCGTCCTTGGCGCCGGCGAGGCCGAGGCGCTCGCGCAGCACGTAGAGGAGGGACTCGCCGATCCACGCCCCGGTGACGGGGCGGTCGGCCCCGTTGACGCGCAGGACGTAGGAGGCCGACGGGTGCTCGTGCTGGGCGACGGCCGCGGCGTCCGCTCCGTCGGCGGCTTCTTCCTCGTACGTCGCCCCCTCGCCCGGAGCCCCTTCCGCCGTCTCCGCCGAAGCCGTCCCGACAGCCAGGTCGGTGTCGTCCGTACCCGGCGCGGGCGCGGCCGGGGCTCCGCCGGCGGCCGGTACGGCTCCGCCGTCACCCTGCTCCGCCTCCACGGCCCCGGCTCCGGCGCCGTCCTGGTCCCCGGCTCCGCCCGGGCCCGGCACACCCGCGCCGAACCCCTGCTCCGCCTCGACGACCCCGGCTCCGCCGTCGGCCCCGAACCCGCCGGCGGCCCCGGCTGCGTCCACATCCCGGGCTTCGTCTCCGCCCCGGACTCCGTCGCCATCCCGGGCTCCGTCGCCGTCAAGGGCTTCGTCATCACCCCGGGCTTCGAAACCACCCCGGGCCTCGACCCCACCCCGGGCTTCGCCCTCGTTGCCCGGGTGCTGGCGCTCCCCCGAGTCCGGGACCTGCGCCGGGCCATGGGCGGCTTCGATGTCGTGCGGGGCCGGGTAGCCCGGCTCCCCGTCCAGCGGCGTACCGACCCCCGGGCCGCCCAGTACGCGCGGTCCGCGCCCCGGGGCCGAGCCGAAGGATCCGCCGGCCGGTGCGGAAACCCCGGGGAACACCCCGGAGCCCAGCGGGTCTGAGCCCAGCGGGTCCGGACCCGGCCCGTCGGTGCCCGGCCCGTCCCCGCCCGGCTGCTGCGCCACGTACCCGCGCGCACCCTCGAAGTCCGGATGGGCCGCCCACGGGGCCGCGGCCCCGCCGGGCAGCGTGGCGGGGGCCCGGCTCCAGTCGGCGGAAGCCGCGAGCTGCCCGAAGCTGCCGGTGTCGCCCGCGCCTCCCGGGGTCCACACGTCGCTCGCCGCCGCCTCGGGGAACCGCCACTCGGCGGTGGACCCCGGCTCGTGCACGGCCGCCGCCCGGTTCCCCGCGAGGGGCTCACCGAAGGGCTCGCCGAAGGACTCACCGAGGGGCTCGCCGAAAGGCTCCGCGTAGGACTCGGCGAAAGGCTCCGCGCGGGGCTGCCCGAAGGGCTCCGCGAAGTTCTCCGCGCCGGGCTCGGCCACCTGCTCCGCCGCCGGATCCGCGAACGCCGCGGCCACCGACGCGGGGATCGGCACCGACGCCGGAATCGGAGCCCGCGCCGCGGCTCCCGCGGCACCCGCCCCCGCACCCGCGTCCGCCGGAGCCGCCGAACCGGCCTCCGGCCACTGCACCGGGATCGTCCACGTGCCCGTGGCCGCCGGATCCGTACTCCCCGAGCCCAGCGGCACGATCATCGGCGGCGGCACGTAGCCGTGCCCGGGGGCCGCGAGGGGCTCCCCGGTTCCGAGCGCGTCCAGCATGTCCTGCGGCAGTTTCACGAAGGCCGTCGCGTCGGAGTCGTACTCGCCGCCGTGCGGCACCGGCTCCCAGCCCCAGTGGGGTCCCGTCGAGCCCGCAGCACCCGTGTTGTCGTTCTCACTCATGAGCTCAGCGCCCTCCCCAGGGCCCTCCGTGCCAGCACGGCCACCGTCCGCCGCAAATGCAGTACTGCGGGAGCCACCGGCTCCCCCTGGTCGGGCACGCACGCCGCCGCGACGTACTCGCCGAAGGCCTCGAGCGCCTCGGGGGCCAGACTGCGGTCCCCGTCCCAGTCGATCAACGAAGCAACCCACTGCTCGGCTTCCAGCGGCCGCAGCGGCATCGGGGCGACCGCGCCGATCGCGCAGCGCACACCCCGGCGCGCGGGGTCCAGCACGAGTCCCACGGACGCCACCGCGCGCCCCGGTCCCGTACGGCCCGTGGCCTTGAGGAACACCTGCGGCGCGTGCAGCAACGGCACCCGCACGAAGCCGATCAGTTCTCCGGGGCGGAGCATCTCCCGGCCGGCCAGCAGGTGCGAGACCGGGATCTCGCGCTGCGATCCGCCGGGCCCGACGATGACGAGCACGGCCTCCAGCGCGGCCAGCACGGGCAGCGCGTCACCGGTCGGCGCGGCCGTGGCGATGTTGCCGCCCAGCGTGCCGGCGTTGCGGATCTGCGGCGGGCCCGCGGCGCGCGCGGCGGCGGCCAGGGCCGGGATCAGGGCGGCGAAGTCGGGCCGGCCCATGCGCGCGTGCGTGAGTCCGGCGCCGAGGAGCGCGTGGCCGTCCTGGTACTGCCAGCCGCGGATCTCGTTGATCCGGCCGAGGCCCACCAGGGCGGCGGGGCGCAGGAGTCCCGCGTTGACGGCGGCCATGAGGTCGGTGCCGCCCGCCACGGGGACGGCGGCGGGCATGGCCGCGAGCGCCGCCACGGCCTCGTCGAGCGAGGCCGGCAGCGTCACGGACTGCGCCGCGTTCCCCGCCCGCGGGTCGCTGCGGGGCCCCTGGGACGAGTCCCGTGCCTGCGGTGCGTGCGGTGCGTGCGTGGTCAACCCAGCTGCCCCTTCCCGATGTCCCGGTCCCGGCGCTCACGCCTGTCCGCCGTACGGTACGTGCTCACCGCCGGGAGGTGGCAACTCTGGCACATCTTCCGGAGCACCGGACGCGAGGGTCCACCGCCCGCGCACCACCGGCGCACCACCCTCTCGAAGCCTCCCGTGCGGACCCTCGTACCGCCCCTCGCACGGCCTTCGCACCAGCTGCTCGATCCGGCCGCGATCCCGCCGCGGTCCCGCCGTGATCCGGCCGCGACCGGGCTGCGATCCGGCCGTGATCCGGTCTCCGTCCGGCCTCGATCCGGACTCGATCCCGCCCCGCCGGCGCCGCGTTCCCCCGCCGGCGCCGCGTTCCCCCGCCGGCGCCACCCCGGCACCGCCCCGGCGCCGCCGCCCCGCTCCCGCCGAGGCTCATCCCCGCGGGGGGCTCGTCACACGTTCGGGGGCGCTCCCTCGATCGGGCGCCCGAGCACTCCGGGCCTGCGCTGCCACGGCAACGGGCCGCCCGGCGGCCGGTAGTCGACCCCGAGGGCGTCCAGGCGCCGGTAGTGCGCCGTCATCCGCGCCTCGAAGTCCGCGTAGTCCCGCTCCCCGGGCTGCGGCAGCCGGGACCACACCACCTCGGCGAAGGCCGCGAGGCGCGGGAACGCCTGGTAGTCGACGCGGCTCTGGTCCTCCATCACCTCGGTCCACACATTGGCCTGCGCACCCAGCACGTGGGCGGCCGCCTCTTCGGACAACTTCGGCGGTACTGGCTCGAACCGGTACACATCCTCCAATGTCCGTACGTACCCGATGGGCATCGGCTCGTCCCCGCCGTCCGCCTGACGGTGGTCCAGGTACACCTGCTGCTCGGGGCACATCACCACGTCGTGGCCGGCCTCGGCGGCGGCGATGCCGCCCGCGTAGCCGCGCCAGGAGGACACGGCCGCTCCCGGGGCCAGTCCGCCCTCCAGGATCTCGTCCCAGCCGATGAGCCGGCGGCCCCGCTCGGCGAGCCAGCCGTCGAAGTGCCGGATGAACCAGGACTGCAGACCGTCCTCGCCGTCGACCCCCAGCTCGCGGATCCGCTCCTGCGCGACCGCGGAGCCCTTCCACTGCGCCTTGGGGCACTCGTCGCCGCCGATGTGCACGAAGGGCGAGACCTCGGCGGGGAACAGCTCCAGCAGTTCCTCGAAGACCCCCTCGTAGAACCGCAGGACGGCCTCGGTGGGCGCGAGCACGTTCTCGTTGATGCCCCAGTCGTCCCACACCCCGAGCGCGGCCGTGTCCACCACGTCGGTGTTGCCGAGCTCCGGGTACGCGGCGATCGCGGCCTGCGAGTGCCCCGGCACGTCGATCTCCGGCACCACCCGCACGTGCCGCTCGGCGGCGTAGGCGACGATCTCGCGGATGTCGTCCCGGGTGTAGAAGCCGCCGTGCGGGGTCTCGTTCCACAGCGGGGAGGCCCGGTGGCCCCACCGGCTGCGGGACCGCCACGCGCCGACCTCGGTGAGCCTCGGGTAGCGCTCGATCTCGATCCGCCAGCCCTGGTCGTCCGTCAGGTGCAGGTGGAGCACGTTGAGCTTGTGGGCGGCGAGCAGGTCGATGTAGCGCAGCACCCCGTCCTTGGGCATGAAGTGCCGGGCCACGTCGAGCATCAGCCCGCGCCAGCCGAAGCGGGGGCCGTCGGCGACCTCGATGTACGGCAGGCTCCAGGTCCGGCCGGGCAGCGGGGCCTTCCGGCAGGCGTCGGGACCCAGGAGCTGACGCAGCGTCTGGGCACCCCAGAACAGCCCGGCCGGGCTCGCGCCCGTCAGCTCCACGCCGTCGGCGCCGACGGTGATCCCGTACGACTCCGGCCCGAGTTCACCGGCACCTTCGGGGTCGATCCGCAGCCGTACGTCGGCGCGCACGCCGGCCGCGGCCGGCGGCAGGCTCCAGCCGGTGGCGGACCCCAGCTCCCGGCGCAGCCACCGGGCGACGCCCTCGGTGCCCGGCCCGGCCTCCAGAACCGGCTCGGGCCCCAGGACGAGGCGGCGGCCGCCCCCGTCCGGAACCGCGACCTGGGGTACGGGGATCAGGTCCATGCGTCAGCCCTTCACAGCAGCCAGCCTGTTGCACAGTGCGCAACGACCATTCCGCACCGTGCTCGTCGCGGCCGACCCTAGCCCGCCCCGAGGGCACGGAAAAGGCCCTCGGTGCGCAAAGCTGCGCCCCGAGGGCCTTCGTCCCGCTCCAGGAGGGCCGCAGGACTACTTCCCGTCCTTGCCGCCCTTGTCCTTGTCCCCGCCGGGGCCCATGGACTCGTAGATCTCCTTGCACATGGGGCAGACCGGGTACTTCTTCGGATCCCGGCCCGGAACCCAGACCTTGCCGCAGAGCGCGACGACGGGGGTGCCCCCGAGCGCGCTCTCCATGATCTTGTCCTTCTGGACGTAGTGGGCGAAGCGCTCGTGGTCGCCGTCGCCGTGGGACACCTGCGGCGTCGGCTCTACGAGGGTCCCCGTACCAGTCCCGCGATCGGGCTCAAGAGTGCTCATGACTGCCAGGGTACCGAGTCCCTCGCGCGCGAGGGATCCGCGGCGGGCGCCCCCGGCCCGTCCCCGCCCCCGCCCATGTCCCCGGGCTCAGTTCAGCGACGGGTCGTCCGCGTACGTGGCCACCATGGCCAGCTCGCTGCGCTGGCGCCGCAGCACCGCGCGCCAGAGCCGCTCGGGGTCCGGGAAGGAGACGTCGCCCGGCTCGGAGTCGACGACGTACCAGGCGCCCACGCCCAGTTCCTCCTCCAGCTGCCCCGGGCCCCAGCCCGAGTACCCGGCGAAGATGCGCAGGCCGCCCAGGGCCGCCGCGAGGAGTTCGGGCGGGGCCTCCAGGTCCACCAGGCCGATCGCCCCGTGCACCCGGCGCCAGCCGAGCGGCCCCTCCTCGCCCGGGATGACCGCCAGGCCCAGCGCGGAGTCCAGCGCGACCGGGCCGCCCTGGAAGACGACTCCGGGGTCCTTGGCCAGAGGAGCCCAGGACAGCAGGACGTCACCGACGCCCACCGGGGTGGGGCGGTTGAGGACGACGCCGAGCGAGCCCTGCTCGTCGTGGTCGAGCAGCAGCACCACCGCGCGGTCGAAATTCGGGTCCGCGAGGGCGGGGGTGGCCACGAGCAACCGCCCTGTGAGGGAGGACACCTCGGTCATGGCGACATGATCTCGCACATTCGCCCGCGAGGGGGAGTGGGCGGCACGTTCCGATACGTGCGCAGCTCAGGGCGCACCGCGGCAATTCGGGGCGCGCACGGGCCTCCTGGCGGCCGCCGGCCGGACCCCCGCCGGAAGGAGACGCTCCGCCACCTGGCGGGCACCCAGGGTGTTGTACCGAATTCATGACAGTCCTACGGCCCCGTCAGCCTTACGAACAGGGGGGTAGTGCCCCTTACCCTTTTCACTGGCCCCCTGCCCACCCCTCTCCGGAACGCGAGATTCATGACCGGCATCAGTGACGATGTACTGCTTGTCCACGGCGGAACTCCGCTCGAGGGCGAGATCCGTGTCCGCGGCGCGAAGAACCTCGTACCCAAGGCGATGGTCGCGGCCCTGCTCGGCAGCGAGCCCAGCCGGCTGCGCAACGTTCCCGACATCCGGGACGTCCGGGTCGTGCGCGGGCTGCTCCAGCTGCACGGGGTGACCGTCCGCCCCGGCGACGAACCGGGCGAGCTGGTGCTCGACCCCTCGCACGTCGAGAGCGCGAACGTCGCGGACATCGACGCGCACGCGGGCTCTTCGCGCATCCCGATCCTCTTCTGCGGCCCCCTGCTGCACCGCCTCGGCCACGCCTTCATCCCCGGCCTCGGCGGCTGCGACATCGGCGGCCGGCCGATCGACTTCCACTTCGAGGTGCTCCGCCAGTTCGGCGCGACCATCGAGAAGCGCGAGGGCGGTCAGTACCTGGAGGCCCCGCAGCGACTGCGCGGCTGCAAGATCCGCCTGCCCTACCCGTCGGTCGGCTCGACCGAGCAGGTGCTGCTGACGGCCGTCCTGGCCGAGGGCGTCACCGAGCTCAGCAACGCCGCCGTCGAACCGGAGATCGAAGACCTCATCTGCGTCCTGCAGAAGATGGGCGCGATCATCTCCGTCGACACCGACCGGACCATCCGGATCACCGGCGTGGACCGCCTCGGCGGCTACAACCACAAGGCGCTCCCGGACCGGCTGGAAGCCGCCTCCTGGGCGTCCGCGGCGCTGGCCACCGGCGGCAACATCTACGTGCGCGGCGCGCAGCAGCGTTCGATGATGACGTTCCTGAACACCTTCCGCCGGGTCGGCGGGGCGTTCGAGATCGACGACGACGGCATCCGCTTCTGGCACCCGGGCGGCCCGCTCAACGCCATCGCGCTGGAGACGGACGTCCACCCCGGCTTCCAGACCGACTGGCAGCAGCCGCTGGTCGTGGCGCTGACCCAGGCCACCGGCCTGTCGATCGTCCACGAGACGGTCTACGAGTCCCGCCTGGGATTCACCTCCGCGCTCAACCAGATGGGCGCGCACATCCAGCTCTACCGGGAGTGCCTGGGCGGCAGCGCCTGCCGCTTCGGCCAGCGCAACTTCCTGCACTCGGCCGTCGTCTCGGGGCCCACCAAGCTCCAGGGCGCCGACCTGGTCATCCCCGACCTGCGCGGCGGTTTCTCGTACCTGATCGCGGCGCTCGCCGCCGAGGGCACCAGCCGGGTGCACGGCATCGACCTGATCAACCGGGGCTACGAGAACTTCATGGAGAAGCTCGTGGAACTGGGCGCCAAGGTCGAGCTCCCGGGCGGCGACCTCGTCTGACGGGCATCGTCCGAAGGGCATCGCCTGACGGGCACGGATCCGCGCCCGCGGGCCTAGATCCACACAGACCGCCCCAGAACGCCCCCACAGGCCCCGTACAGGGCCTGTGGGGGCGTTCTGGCTCCCGGGGGCCACCCGGGGTGCCGCAAGCGACGAGAGGCGGCCACCCGGTGCCGGGTGGCCGCCTCTCGCGTACTACGTACTACTACTGCCGTCCCAAGGGCCTCTGTGGCCCTCGGCACAAGGGCGGACTACTTGCCCTTGGCGGCTTCCTTGAGCTTGGAGCCCGCGGAGACCTTCACGCTGTAGCCGGCCGGGATCTGGATGGGGTCGCCGGTCTGCGGGTTGCGCGCGGTGCGAGCGGCACGGTGGGTGCGCTCGAAGGTCAGGAAGCCGGGGATGGTGACCTTCTCGTCGCCCTTGGCGACAATCTCGCCGACGGTCTCGGCGAGCGCGGCCAGAACGGCGTCGGCGTCCTTGCGGGTCACCTCGGCGCGCTCGGACAGAGCGGCCACCAGCTCACTGCGGTTCATGTTGTACTCCCGTGTTCAACGTGCCTTAGAGGCGTGAGATCGAAGCCGATGCTGCCAGGGCCCTAGGACAGTCCCCGGACCCGGGTCTGACGTCAGACCCTCTCGCCCGGTTACGCATCCTGCCCCCACCACCGGCGGGAAAGCCAATCCGGCACCCGCCGGGGTCACACGAAAAGCGCCACAGTCACGCCGCGGTGACGCTCCGTCCGCACCGGAAGACGCCCGGATGGGTGTCCGGAGACGCGGACCGCGGGCCACGCGGGCATCCCCGCAACCCTATGGGCGGCCCGGGGGGCCCGCATCCCGCGACGCGCCGGGGAGACGCGCCGGGGATCAGACGGAGGTGGGCGCCGTCACGGCCGCGGAGGCCGCCTTGCGGACGGCTCCGGCGACCGCGCCCGCGACCTTGTCGTTGAAGACCGACGGGATGATGTAGTTCGCGTTCAGCTCGTCCTCGCCGACCACGTCGGCCAGGGCGCTCGCGGCGGCCAGCATCATGTCGGTGTTCACGGTGCGCGACTGGGCGTCCAGCAGGCCGCGGAAGACGCCCGGGAAGACCAGCACGTTGTTGATCTGGTTAGGGAAGTCGGAACGGCCGGTGGCCACGACGGCGGCGGTCTGGCGGGCGATCGCCGGGTCCACCTCGGGGTCCGGGTTCGCGAGCGCGAACACGATCGCGCCTTCCGCCATGGCGGCCACGTCCTCGCCGGACAGGACGTTGGGGGCCGAGACGCCGATGAACACGTCGGCGCCGACCACGGCCTCCTTCAGGGTGCCCGTGTAGCCCTCGGGGTTGGTGTTGTCGGCGATCCAGCGCAGCGGGGAGTCCGCGGCCGCGTCGACGAGGTCGGGGCGGTCCGCGTGCACCACTCCGTGGATGTCGGCGCTGACGGCGTTCTTGACGCCCGCGGCGAGGAGCAGCTTGAGGATGGCGGTACCGGCGGCGCCGGCGCCCGACATGACCACCTTGACGTCGCCAACGGCCTTGCCCACCACGCGCAGTGCGTTGGTGAGGGCGGCGAGGACCACGATGGCGGTGCCGTGCTGGTCGTCGTGGAAGACGGGGATGTCGAGGGCCTCGCGCAGCCGGGCTTCGATCTCGAAGCAGCGCGGCGCGGAGATGTCCTCCAGGTTGATACCTGCGAAGCCCGGGGCGATCGCCTTGACGATGGCGACGATCTCGTCGGAATCCTGGGTGTCCAGGCAGATCGGCCAGGCGTCGATGCCGGCGAAGCGCTTGAAGAGGGCCGCCTTGCCCTCCATGACGGGCAGCGCCGCCATCGGGCCGATGTTGCCGAGGCCCAGCACGGCGCTGCCGTCCGTCACGACTGCGACGGAGTTGCGCTTGATGGTCAGACGGCGGGCGTCCTCGGGGTTCTCGGCGATCGCCATGCACACCCGGGCCACGCCCGGGGTGTAGATCATCGAGAGGTCGTCGCGGTTGCGGATGGGGTGCTTCGACTGCATCTCGATCTTGCCGCCGAGGTGCATCAGGAAGGTGCGGTCGGAGACCTTGCCGAGGCTGACCCCCTCGATCCCGCGGAGCTTCTCGACGATCTCGTCGGCGTGCGCCGTGGACGTCGCGGCGATGGTGACGTCGATACGGAGCTTCTCGTGGCCGGATGCGGTCACGTCGAGGCCGGTGACCGAGCCACCGGAGGACTCCACGGCGGTGGTGAGCTGGGAGACCGCGGTACCGCTCGCGGGCACTTCCAGGCGGACCGTCATCGAGTACGAGACGCTGGGCGCCGTTGCCATGGCCGTGTTCCTCTTCTGTCCCTGGTTCTTGTACACACAGGGTCCCGCGCCGAGCCGCCGAGAACATGGCAGGTATGGCAGGACCTGTTGTCCGATCGTCCCACCTACCAGCCGGTACAAGGTAACCAGCTACAAATTTCGGAAGAACTCTTCCACCATACGAGATAACCGGGGTCTGCGGAATGGGTGGCCCATACAAAAAGGTCCGCGCCCCCCACTGGGTGGAGGACGCGGACCTGGTGCTTCATACGCCTATGACACCGACCCGCCATGCTCGCCTCGCGGCAAGTGGTCGCTCTAGGCGACTAAGGTTGGGCCCGGGGGCTTGGATCGAGTCGGTGCCGTAACCCAGGCTAACAAAGGTTCGCCCGAACTGATCCCCCCACCGGCGACCGGTTGAGGGACCACGCCGTTGGCCGCCGACCAACCGGCCCTATGACGGAAACCGGCCCCCTACGGCGGCACCCTCCGGCCCTACGGCAGCCTCACGGCCGGAGCAGCGCCGCGACCCCCTCGGCATCCGGCTCGTCCCGGTCGGTGGAGATCACCGTCAGCTGCTGCGTCGCACGGGTCAGGGCCACGTAGAGCACCCGCAGACCGGCCGGGGACTCGTCCGCGATCTCCGCCGGGGAGACGACCACCGTGGCGTCGTACTCCAGGCCCTTCGCCTCCAGGCTGCCCAGTGCGACCGCCCGCTCCCCCAGCTCCGCGAGCCAGCCCGCCGCCTCCGCGCGCCGGTCCATGGCCACGACCACGCCGACCGTGCCGTCCACCTGCTCCAGCAGCCGCCGGGTCTCCTCCACGACCGTGGAGCGCAGGTCCCCCGTCGCCGCCGTGAAGCGCGGCAGCAGGCCCGTGGAGCGCACCGCCGTCGGCGGCTCCGTGCCCGGCGCCGCCAGCTTCAGCACCCGCGAGGCGACCTCGGCGACCTCGGCCGGGTTGCGGTAGTTCACCGTCAGGGTGAACTTGCGCCGAGGCCGCGTGCCCAGCGCCTCGTCGCGCGCGGCGGCCGCCTCCTCGGGATCGGTCCACGAGGACTGCGCCGGGTCTCCGACCACCGTCCACGTGCCGCCCCGGCCGCGTCGGCCGACCATCCGCCACTGCATCGGCGTCAGGTCCTGCGCCTCGTCGACGATGACGTGCGCGTACTCGGTGCGCTCCGCCGCGAGCCGCTCGGCCCGCTCCCACTGGGTCTCCTCGCGGGTGGGCATCAGCTCCTCCAGCCCGCTGAGCTGATCGAGCGGATCCATCTGCCGCTTCTTCTTGGGCCGCGCGGGCGCGCCCAGCAGCTGCTGGAGCTCGTCCAGGAGCGCCACGTCGTGCACCGACAGGGCGCCCTTGCCGTCCGGGCCCACCCGGCGCAGGGAGCGCGCCACCTGACGGGTCTCGCGCGGGTTCAGGTCCCGGCGCGACCAGCGCGACAGCCGCCGCTCGTCGGCCATGCAGGCCAGCACCCCGCGCGGGGTCAGCTCGGGCCACCAGGCGTTCAGGAAGTCGATGAACGCGTCCTCCGTCGAGATGTCCTCGTCGAAGGCGGAGCGCAGCTCGGCCGCGAGCTCCGGGTCGCTGTGCCGGCCGTGTCCGCCGGACTTGGAGTACAGCGCGTCGAGCAGGAGCTTGCGGGCGCGCGGGCGCAGCAGGTTGACCGGAGCCGTGCCGGACAGGACGTTCTGCCGGATCCGGTCGAGGTCGGGGGCCTCCAGCTCCTGGCGGCGCCCGAAGGCCACCACGCGCAGCCGGTCGGGGGCGGGGGCCCCGCCGGGACCGCCGAACTCCAGTGCTCCCCGTACGGCCTTGCGCAGCACCTTCAGCATCCGGGACGAGCCCTTGACGCGTGCCGTGGACGGGTCGTCGTACGTGGTCGCCTCGGCCCCGTCGACGAGCGAGCCGAGCGCCCGGATGGCGACCTGGCCCTCCTCGCCGAGGGAGGGCAGGACGCCCTCGGTGTAGGCGACCAGGAGCGGGGTCGGGGAGACGATCAGGATGCCGCCGGAGTAGCGCCGGCGGTCCTGGTAGAGCAGGTAGGCGGCGCGGTGCAGGGCGACGGCGGTCTTGCCGGTGCCCGGTCCGCCCGCGACCTCGGCGACCGAGGCGGCGGGCGCCCGGATGACGAGGTCCTGCTCGGCCTGGATCGAGGAGACGATGTCGCGCATCGAGTGCGTACGGGCCCGCCCCAGGGCGGCCATCAGGGCGCCGTCGCCGATGACGGGCAGCTCGCCCCCGTCGAGGAAGGCGGTCACCTCGGGGCGCATCAGGTCGTCCTCGACACCGAGCACCTTGCGGCCCTTGGAGCGGATGACCCGGCGGCGCACGACGCGGCCGGGCTCCTTGGGGGTGGAGCGGTAGAACGGCGCGGCCGCGGGGGCCCGCCAGTCGATGACGAGCGGCGCGTAGTCGGAGTCGAGGACTCCTATGCGGCCGATGTGGAGCGTCTCGGCGATATCGGCCGTGAGGTCGGTGCGGATCGCGTCGTCGGCGGGTTCGACGGAGGTGAAGGCGCCGTCGGGGCCCCGCTCCCCGTCCTTGCCGAGGACCAGGTCGATGCGGCCGAACAGGAAGTCCTCGAACTCGTTGTTGAGACGGTTGAGGTGGATCCCGGCACGGAACACCTGCGCGTCCCGTTCCGCGAGGGCGCCGGGCGTGCCGACCTGGCCACGCTTGGCGGCGTCGTTCATCAGGAACTCCGCCTCGTGGATCTTCTCCTCAAGGCGTCGGTACACGTGATCGAGATGCGTCTGCTCGACCGCGATCTCCCGATCGCGGACGGAATCCGCCGTGCTGTCGACAGCGGCATTCTGCGCGGCCACCAAGGCCCCTTTCTGACGTGCATGGGCAGCCGTCAACCGTACGCGAAGGGGCCCGTGTGCGCACGCCCCTTCCGGGACGGCTCGCGGATCAGGACGAAGATCACGCCCGGCGGGGGCCGCGGGCGGAGCCGGCCGGAGCGGGAGGCGGGGTCAGCCGGGGCGGGATTCGAGGACGCGCCGCCGGTGGCGGGCCACGCGCTCGCGGTTGCCGCAGAGCTCGCTGGAGCACCAGCGGCGGCGGTGTCCGCGCGAGGTGTCGAGGTAGACCCGGGCGCAGCCGTCGCCCTCGCAGGCGCGCAGCAGCTCCCGCTCGCCGGGGTCGGTGAGCAGTTCGACGGCGTCCCGGGCCACGGCGGCGAGCAGTCCGGCGCATTCGACGCCGCCGCACAACTCGCGTACGAGGTGCCCTTCTTGGTCCTGTACGGCACACAGTCCCGGGGGTGCACCGGCGGCCGCCGCGTTGACCCGGGCCAGCGCGGCCCCGGGCGGCGCGGCTCCGGCCAGCTCGGCCCGTACGAGGCTCTCGACGTCTGCGCGCAGCACCTGGAAGGCCCGCACCCAGTCGTCCCCGACGCGGCCGAGCGGCGTCCGGTCGGGCACCAGCCCGGTTCCGGTGAGCCACAGCCGCAGCCCGTCACCGTCCCGGATGCCGTCGGTACTCGCGTGGGGAGAAAAAGTCGCCACCAGGTCCAGGCAGACCCGCCCGGAGTCGAACCACATGCCCGTCACCGCCTCCCAGTCGGGGCGTGCCCCCAGAGTGCCCGTCCATCGGGCACTCGGCTAGAGGGCGGGCGGCTCGTCGTTCAGGAGCAGCTGGAAGAGGCGGTGGTCCCGCCAGTCCCCGCCGACGTGCAGGTAGCGGGGCGCGAGCCCGTACTGCTCGAAGCCCGCCTTCGCGAGCACCCGCTGCGAGGCCAGGTTCTCGACGCGGGTCCCCGCCTCGACGCGGTGCAGCCCCTCCTCATCGCGGGCGATCCGGATGACCTCGTGCAGCGCGGCGGTGGCCAGCCCCTTGCCGGTCCAGGCCTCGTCGATCCAGTAGCCGATGGCTCCGCTGCACAGTGCCCCGCGCACGATGTTCTGGAGGTTGATCGCCCCGACCTGCCCGCCGTCGGCGTCGAGCAGCACGAAGGGCCGCGCCCGGCCGCCCTCCTGGTCCGCGAGGAGTGCTTCGATCCGCGACCTCTGCCCGGCCTCGGTGTAGAACTCCTCGTCCCGCCAGGGCTCGTAGGGCTCCATGTACGCCCGGTTGCGCACCAGCGTCTCGGCCCTCCCGGCGGCGTCTTCCAGCCGCAGAGCCCTCATCTCCACCCCGTCAATGATCATCCGGGCACGCTAACGGACGGCGCGGGCCCCGGCCAGATCACTGCGCCTCAGGCGTCCGCGTACTTCGTGTCCGCGGCCATGTCCAGCGACAGCCGGTAGCCGCGCTTGACCACGGTCTGGATGAGGTTCGGCGCGCCCAGGGCCACGCGCAGGCGGGCCATCGCCGTTTCCACCGCGTGCTCGTCGCGGCCCGCGCCGGGCAGGGCGCGCAGGAGTTCGGAGCGGGCCACGACCCAGCCCGGGCGCCGGGACAGCGCCCTGAGCAGCGCCATGCCGGCCGGAGGGACGGGGCGCAGCTCGGCGTCGACGAGGACCGCGTGGCCGCGCAGCTCCAGCCGGTGTCCGGCCACCGGGAGCACGCGGGCCCGGCCCGGGAGTTCCTGGCACAGGAGCTGCACGAGGGGTCCGAGCCGGAAGCGCTCGGGCTGCACCGTGGTCACGCCTTCCGCCTGGAGCGGAAGGGCCGTCACCGGCCCTACGCACGCGGAGAGGACCGACCCGCCGGTCAGGGCCGCGATCACGGATTCCCGTACGCCCCGCTCCGCGGCCCGCGTCAGCAGGGAGGCCGCCGCCGGGGCGGAGGTGAAGCTCACCGCGTCCAGCCCTCCGGAGGTCACCGCGTCGATCAGCCGGTCCAGCGGCCCGAGGTCCTCGGGCGGCATCCAGCGGTAGACGGGTACGCCGACCACCTCGGCGCCGCCCGCCCGCAGGGCCTCGATGAACCCGGGCAGCGGTTCCCCGTGCAGCTGGAGCGCGATGCGCCGGCCGGCCACCCCGGCCGTGAGCAGCCGGTCCAGTACCTCGGCGAGCGATTCCGAGTGCGGGGACCAGGTCTCCACGAGCCCGGCGGCCCGGATCGCGCCCTTCACCTTCGGTCCGCGCGCCAGCAGTTCGGTCTCCCGCAGCCGCCCGAGCAGTTCCTCGCCGAGCCCCCACCCGTCGGCGGCCTCGATCCAGCCGCGGAAGCCGATGGCGGTGGTCGCCACCACCACGTCGGGCGCGCAGCCGATGAGTTCCTTGGTGGCGGACAGCAGCTCGGCGTCGTCGGCGAGCGGCACGATCCGCAGGGCGGGGGCGTGCAGCACGGTGGCCCCGCGGCGGCGCAGCAGGGCGATGAGCTCGTCGGCGCGCCGGGCGGCGGTGACCCCGACGGTGAATCCGGCGAGCGGGCCGGCCGGCGGACCGGTGGGGGTGTCCTGGTCGTGCATGGTGACCTGCCTCGCGCAGTGGTCGGGTCCGGTGTCGGGGTCCGATATCGGGGTCCGGCGTCGCGGTCACCCGCATGCGTGACGTTCGCGTGAACCGAGCCTGCCCTGGGGGCGTATCAGGCTCGGTTCACGCGTATTTCGGTGCCGTTAACCGGCGTGTGGCCGCCGTTACACCGAGGTGAGCTGCGGCTTCGCCTCCGCACCGGCCGTGGGGATCATCACCTGGGCGGGCCGGCGAAGGTATACCGCCCAGGTGACGGCGCAGCACACCGCGTAGAAGCCGAGGAAGGTCACGAAGGCCGCCGTGCCCGAGCCGGAGGTCAGGAAGGCCTCCCGGAATACCAGGTTGATGCCGAGCCCGCCGAGGGCGCCGACCGCGCCGATGAGTCCCATGGAGGCGCCGGACAGCCGCCGCCCGTACGCGGCCGCGTCCTCGCCGCTCATCCCGCGGGCCAGCGCCTTCGCCTGGAAGATGCCGGGGATCATCTTGTAGGTGGAGCCGTTGCCGAGCCCGCTGAGGACGAACAGCCCCACGAAGCCGATCAGGAACACCGGCAGGGATTCCCGTACGGAGGCCAGGATCACCACTCCGGTCGCCGCCGCCATCGCCACGAAGGTGCCCAGGGTGATCCGGGCGCCGCCGAAGCGGTCCGCGAGGGCCCCGCCGACCGGCCGGATGAGCGAGCCGAGCAGCGGTCCGATGAAGGTGAGCGAGGCCGCCTGGAGCGGGGTGCGGCCGAACTGCGTCTGGAGCACCAGCCCGAAGGCGAAGCTGTAGCCGATGAAGGAGCCGAAGGTGCCGATGTACAGGAACGCCATGATCCAGGTGTGCCCGTCGCGGGCCGCGTCGCGGACGGCTCCGGTGTCGTTGCGCACGGGCGCCAGGTTGTCCATCCGTACGGCGGCCAGCACCGCGGCGATCACGATGAGCGGGATGTAGGCGCCGAGCAGCAGCCGCGGGTGGCCGGCCCCGGCCGTGCCGATGACCAGGAGGGCGACGAGCTGGACGACGGGGACGCCGATGTTGCCGCCGCCCGCGTTGAGGCCGAGCGCCCAGCCCTTCTTGCGCAGCGGGAAGAAGGCGTTGATGTTCGTCATCGACGAGGCGAAGTTGCCGCCGCCGACCCCGGTCAGCGCGGCCACCAGCAGGAACGTGTTGTACGAGGTCCCGGGCTCCATCACCAGCCAGGCGGCGACCGTCGGCGCGAGCAGCAGCAGGGCGCTGACGACCGTCCAGTTGCGGCCGCCGAAGCGGGCCACGGCGAAGGTGTAGGGGACGCGGACCAGGGCGCCCACGCACGTGGCGGTGGCGATGAGGAAGAACTTCCCGGCGGGGTCGATCCCGTACTGCGGGCCCATGAAGAGCACCATCACGGACCACAAGGACCAGATCGAGAACCCGATGTGCTCCGAGAGCACGGAGTAGATCAGGTTGCGGCGGGCGGTCTTCTCCCCCGTCTCCCGCCAGAAGGTCTCGTCCTCGGGGTCCCACCGCTCGATCCAGCGGCCACCCTTGCGCGGTGCGGTCGTACTGGTCATCACACGCCTCCACAGCTGCTGCGATCACGTCGCGCTCGTCGGGCCTGGTCCGGCTCGTCGCGTCTCGTCCGTGGTGACGACCGTAGGAAGGGCTCGTTTCAGCCCCGGTCCCCGCCGGATGACCGGCGGGAAACCTTGCACTCACCCGCCGCCCGGGGCGGGTGTGAGCGCGGGCAGCCAGCTGTCCGGGGGCACGTCCAGCCAGCCGCGCCCGGCCCCGAGCTCGGCGGCGGCGCGGCGCAGCGCGTCGAGCCCGGGATGGCTGGATCCCTTCCGCCACACCATCGCGAGCGGGGACAGCGGCACGGGGGCGGTCAGTGGCCGCTTGACGGAGCCGGGCATGTCGAGGAAGTCCACCGTGGCGAGGACGGGACAGCCCGTCTTGGCCATGACGCGGCGGAACTCCTCCTTGCCCACCGCCACCGGCGCGGGCGGCGCCGGCTCGATGCCCCGCCCGGCGAACAGCTCGCGCGCCAGCCCGGTCCACTCCAGGGTCCGCGGGTTCCCGGCCCCGGTGTACACCGTCTCCCCGCGCAGCGCGTCCAGGGGTACGGCGTCCAGCGCGGCCAGCGCGTGCCCCTCGGGCAGCAGCACCGCGAGCGGCTCGTACCGTACGGGCGTCCGCGCGAGGCGGGCCCGCAGCGCCGGGTCGAGGCCGTCGGCGTACCCGAAGGAGACGTCGAGGCGGCCCGCGGCGATCTCGGCGGCGGCGTGGGTGAGCCCGGACTCGAAGCGGGCCATCAGCTCGCAGTCGGGGGCGAGTTCGCGGGCCCGCTCCAGGACGCTGCGGGCGGTGCCGGGGCCGTCGGTGTTGAGGTCGACGAGCAGCGGGCGGGGCCCCGCGAACACCCCGGCCAGCTCCTCGTGGGCGCGCAGCACGCCCCGGGCCAGGGGCAGCAGCCGCTCCCCGTCCGGGGTCAGCTCGACGGCGCGGGTGGTGCGGACGAACAGGGCCGCGCCCAGGATCTGTTCGAGCCGGCGCACGTCCCGGCTGAGGGCCTGCTGGGCCACGTAGAGCCGGGCGGCGGCACGGGTGAAGTGCAGCTCCTCGGCGACGGCGAGGAAGGCGCGCAGCAGGCGGGGTTCCACGTCTCGGGGCGTCACCTGCGGAGACTAACAACAGGAGGCGGTGAATGACCCCCGAACAGGTGTTGGACCGCCGGCGGCCGCGGCCCGAGCCTTGATCCATGCCCACCGCCACCCCGCCGCCCGCCGTCCCGCCGTCCGCCGTCCCGGCGGCCGGCCCCTCCGGCCTCCCTGGCGCTGCCCCGGCGGCCGCCGCCGCGCCGCCCGCCCGGCCTTCCGGCGCCGTCCGCCGCTCCGCCCCGGCCGCGACCGCCCCGCTCATGGCCGTCACCGGCACCACGCTGGTGCTCGCTGCCGCCCCGGCACGGCAGCAGCGCCCGGCCCGCACGGCGCGGCCGACCCGCGCCCCGGGCCCGTACCGGCGGCTCTTCGCCCTCCCCGGTACCCGCGGCTTCACCACCGGGAACCTCATCGCCCGGCTCCCCATGGGCATGTTCGGGATCAGCGCCGTCATGATGATCGCGGGCCAGCGTGGCTCGTACGCCCTCGCCGGCGGGGTCGTGGCGGCCGGTCTGGCGGCCACCGCGGTCGTGGCCCCCTGGACGGCCCGGCTGGTCGACCGGCACGGGCAGGCGCGCGTCGCCGTCCCCGCCACCCTGATCGCCGTACTCGGCTCGCTCTCGCTCGTCGCGTGCGTCCGTACCGAGGCGCCCGCCTGGACCCTCTTCGCCTCCTACGCCGCCACCGCGACCACCCCCAACATCGGCGGCATGTCCCGCGCCCGCTGGACGCACCTGCTGAAGGGCGACCCTGCGGCGCACCACACCGCGATGTCCTTCGAACAGGCCGCGGACGAGCTGGCCTTCATGCTCGGGCCGGTGGTCGCCGCGTTCCTCTGCACCGCCGTCTTCCCGGAAGCGGGCACGCTCGCCGGCGCCGCGCTGCTCCTGACCGGGATGCTGGTCTTCACGGCCCACCGCGCCACGGAGCCCCCGGCGGCGGCACCGGTCCGCGGCAAGTCCCCGCTGCGGAGCCTGGGACGGCTGCTGCCGCTCTTCTTCGTCCTCGGCACCATGTTCGGCTCACTGGAGATCACCTCCGTCGCCCACCTGGGCGGCCACGGCCTCGGCGCGCTCTCGGGCCCGGTCATCGCCCTCCAGGCGGCGGGCTCCTGCCTGGCCGGCCTGCTCTACGGCACCCTGCGACCGCGCGGACTGCCGGCCTGCCTGGCCGTCCTGGCCGGGGCGATGGCACTGCCCTGGGCCGCGGCGGCCACCGGCTCGGTCCCGGCCCTGGCGGCGGCCCTGCTCGCGGCCGGCACGGCCACGGCCCCGGTCATGGTCACCGCGATGTCCCGGATCCACGCCGCGATCCCGCCGGGCCGCCTCAACGAGGGCATGACCCTCGCCGTCACCGCGATCTTCGCAGGCATCTCGGTGGGCTCGGCGACGGCCGGCTCCGCGATCGACCACCTGGGCACGACCGCCCCGTACGCCCTCCCGGCGGCAGCGGCGCTGCTGGCGCTCCTCCTGGGCGGGTCGCGGGGCCCAAAGCGGCAAGAAGGCTAGGGATACCTATCGGGATACCTGACAGGTATACTCCGCGTATGGCAGCAGCAGCGATCACCACGATAAAGGTGCCCGTCGACCTCCGCGACCGGATCAGTGAGGTCGCGGCCGAACTCGGCGGCACGATGGCCGCAGCCCTGGAACGCCTCCTCGACGACCACCGCCGCCAGCGCATCCTCGACCAGTACACCCGCCTCCAGGCCGACCCGGTCGAGTGGGCCGAGTACATGGCCGAGCTGGGCGAGTGGGACGCCCTCGCCGGCGACGGCCTCGCCGGTGACCCCTGGGAGACCAACGCGTGAGCCGTCTCGCCCGCCCCTGGCAGGTCTGGTACGCCGACCTCTCCCCCGTCATCGGGAGCGAGCAGTCAGGGCGTCGCCCGATCCTCGTGCTCTCCTCCCCCACCCACGCGGCGTTCCCCATCCCCAGGACGATCGTCGTGCCCTTGACCACGAAGACCCGGGGCCTGGATCACCACGTCCCCATCACCTCCCGCGAATCCGGCCTCGACCGCCCGAGTTGGGCCCGCACCGACGACATCCGCTCCATCAGCGAGCAGCGCCTCGTCGGCCAGCGCCCCCTCGGCGTGATCACGGACAAGGAGAAGAACGAGGTCCGCCGGTACCTGCGCCTGATGCTCGACCTCTGACACGCACCCATCAGCGCACGACAAAGGCCCCGCAGCCTGACGGCCGCGGGGCCTGTGCCCAACATGGGGGTTGTGGAGATGGCGGGAATCGAACCCGCGTCCAACGGTGCAGAAGTAGGGCTTCTCCGAGCGCATTCCGCTGCGCTTTTCTCAGCCCCGGAGATCACACGGACAAGTCTCCGACGGGCTCAGTCACTGTTTGATTTCCCTCTATCCCCCGTGACCGGAGTTAGAGGTTTAGATCCCTAATTGACGCCAGGATCCGGACCGGGACCACTTCCGGGCTGACGCTCCTCACAGAGGCTTCAGCTCACTGTTATTAGGCAGCGAGGGTGAAGCGGGAGTTATCGCTCTTGGAGTTGGCGATTATTGTTTGCGACATATGGTTAACGAGATCATTGCCGCTTTCTCGGCTCGCTTCCCCTACATCGACATCCGCTGTCGAAACCGATCATCCCCATGTTTCACGCTGTTCAGTTATGAAATCCAGCAGGCGCTCTCCATGCGTCCCGCTCGACCGGCACCACCCGCAAGCGCGTGGTGCTGACGCCATGGTACGCGAAGTGGACCACGGTGTGCCAGGAGGTTAAAGCTGGCCGCGCTCCTTGCGCTTGACGGCCGAGATCACCCGGTTCGTCTCGCGCGTGTCCTGCTTCTCGCGCAGCGACTGCCGCTTGTCGTACTCCTTCTTGCCCTTCGCCAGCGCGATCTCGATCTTCGCCCGGCCGTCCTTGAAGTACAGGGCGAGCGGCACGATCGTGTTGCCCGTCTCCCCCGTCTTCGAGTCCAGCTTGTCGATCTCCTCGCGGTGCAGGAGGAGCTTGCGCTTGCGCCGCGCGCTGTGGTTCGTCCACGTCCCCTGGCTGTACTCCGGCACGTGCACGTTGTAGAGCCAGGCCTCGCCGCTCTCCACCGACACGAAGCCGTCCACCAGCGAGGCACGGCCCTGGCGCAGGGACTTGACCTCGGTACCCGTGAGCACGAGACCGCACTCGTAGGTGTCGATGATCGTGTAGTCGTGCCGCGCCTTCTTGTTCTGGGCGATCAGCTTGCGCCCTGTTTCCTTAGCCATAGTGCGGCCATTTTCGCACTACGGACCCACCCCGATGCCACTCAATACCGTGCGGGCCCGTTCCTCGACCCCGTCCGCCGCCGCCAGGTCCGGGGTGATGCCCGTACCGTCCAGGCTGCGGCCCGCCGGAGTGCGGTACGTACCCACCGTCAGCTCCGCCACCGATCCGTCGGGCAGCTCCGTGGGCATCTGTACGGAGCCCTTGCCGAAGGTGCGGGTACCGACCGCCACCGCACGGCCGCGGTCCTGGAGGGCTCCGGTGACCAGCTCGGCCGCGCTCATCGTGCCGCCGTCGATCAGCGCCACCAGGGGCCGGGCCGTATCGCCGCCCGGGGTCGCGTAGAGGGCGCGCTGTGCACCGCGTACGTCGTACGTCGCCACCAGCCCGCCGTCCAGGAAGGCGGAGGCGGCCGTCACGGCCTCGGCGACCAGGCCGCCGGTGTTGCCGCGCAGGTCGAGCATGACCCCGCCGCCGGGCGGTGCGGCGCGGACCGCTGAGCGGACCCGGTCACCGGAACCCCGGGTGAAGGAGGCGACCTTGATGACCGTGATCCCGCCGGGCAGTTCCCGGACCGTCACCGGCTCGCTGCGCAGCTGTTCGCGCCGCACCGTCTCCGTGAGGTCGGCGCCGCCGCGCGTCAGCTTCAGGACCACGGGGGTACCGGCCTCGCCGCGCAGCAGGGCCACCACCTCGGCCACCGCGAGCCCGGTCACGCCCTGCCCGTCGATGCTGAGCAGCCGGTCCCCGGCGCGCATCCCGGCCCGCGCCGCGGGGCTGCCGGGCTGGACCCGGTCGATCTCGATGCGGCCGTCGCGCAGCCGCCCGGCCCACAGGCCGACGCCCGTCCAGCGGCCGTCCAGGTCGTCGGCGAAGGCCTCGTACTCCCCCTGGTCGTACACCGCGCCCCAGCGGTCCCCGCTGCGGCTGACGACCTCCTGGGCCGCCGACTTCGCGGACTTGCCCTCGGCGACGGCCTCGGCAGCCGCCCGGGCCACCGCGTCCCGGTCGGCGGTGCCCGTCTCGCGGTGCGCCTGTGCCGGCGCCCGCGGCCCGGGCGGGACCCCGGTCGCGGAGGGCTCCGTACCCGCCACCAGAGCGGCGGGGCCCGCGGACCGGCCGGGGTCGGGGTGGTCCCAGCTCCCGGTGAAGGCGCCGGCACCCACGGCGGCGAGGAAGACCAACGTCAAAACGGCCCCGCGACGCACGTCGCGGGGCCGGAGACAGAAGGCGGGCAGTCCCGGCATGGCGCCGAGTCTAGGACAAGGCCCGCGGCGGTACGGGTGGTTGGCCGTACCGCTCGCGGGGCGCTCGTCACACCTTCAGGTACTTGCGCAACGCGATGAAGGCGGCCAGCGAGGGCATCAGCACGCCGATCACGAGCACCAGCGGCAGCTTGGTCAGGACCGAGTCCCAGCCGATGAAGTTGATGAGCTCCATCTTGTCGCGCAGTGCGGCGCCGTGGTCGATCACGAAGTACTGGCCGGCGCCGAGCATCCCGCAGGCGAGCAGCGCGCCGATGAGGCCGGCGAAGGCCGCCTCCATGATGAACGGCACCTGGATGTAGAAGCTGGAGGCGCCCACCAGGCGCATGATCCCGGTTTCGCGCCGACGGCTGAAGGCCGAGACGCGCACCGTGTTGACGATCAGCAGCAGGGCCACCACCAGCATGATCAGCATGATGCCGAGCGCGGCGATGTTGAGGTAGCCGAGGAGTCTGAAGAGGTTGTCCAGCACGGTGCGCTGGTCCTCCACCGACTGGACTCCGTCACGCCCGGAGAAGGAGGTCGTGATGACCTTGTACTTCTCCGGCTGCTTGAGCTTCACCCGGAAGGACTCGGGCATCTGGTCCGGCGTGATGGACGCGGCCAGGGCGGTGTGCCCGAACTGCTCCTTGTAGTGCTTGAAGGCCTCGTCGGAGGACTCGTACGTGACGGCCTCGACGAGGTCCATGCCCTTGAGCTCGGTCTCCAGAGCCTGCTTCTGCTCCGGGGTCACCGCACCCTTGGAGCAGGAGGCCCCATTGGTCGCCTCGGCATCGCTCTTGTTGCAGAGGTAGATGGAGACGTTGACCTTGTCGTACCAGTACCCCTTCATCTTGCTCACCTGGTCGCGCATGAGCAGGGACCCGCCGAACAGGGCCAGCGACAGGGACACGGAGATGATGACCGCGAAGGTCATGGTCAGATTGCGGCGGAGACCGACACCGATCTCCGACATGACGAACTGGGCGCGCATCGCGTCTCAGGAGCCTTTCAGTGCTGGTAGCCGTAGACGCCGCGCGACTGGTCGCGGACGAGACGGCCCTGCTCGAGTTCGATGACGCGCTTGCGCATCTGGTCGACGATCTGCTGGTCGTGGGTCGCCATGATCACGGTGGTGCCGGTCCGGTTGATCCGGTCCAGCAGCTTCATGATGCCGACGGAGGTCTGGGGGTCCAGGTTGCCGGTGGGCTCGTCCGCGATCAGCAGCGCCGGCCGGTTGACGAAGGCACGGGCGATGGCCACGCGCTGCTGCTCACCGCCCGAGAGCTCGCCGGGCATCCGGTCCTCTTTGCCGCCGAGGCCGACGAGTTCCAGTACCTGGGGAACGGCCTTCTTGATCTCGCCGCGCGGTCTGCCGATGACCTCCTGGGCGAAGGCCACGTTGTCGGCCACCGACTTGTTGGGCAGCAGGCGGAAGTCCTGGAAGACGGTCCCCAGCTGGCGCCGCATCTGCGGAACCTTCCAGTTGGAGAGCTTGGCGAGGTCCTTGCCCAGGACGTGCACCTGGCCGTGGCTCGCCCGCTCCTCGCGCAGGATGAGCCGCATGAAGGTGGACTTGCCGGAGCCGGAGGAGCCGACCAGGAAGACGAACTCGCCCTTCGCAATGTCCAGAGAGACATCTCTGAGTGCGGGGCGGCTCTGCTTCGGGTAGGACTTGGAGACGTTGTCGAATCGGATCACGGGTGCACCACGGTCGCCGGGAGTAGGTGTGCGTGACCATACGCGAACGGGCGCGAGGTGTGGACCCGGTGTCCGGGGTTGCCCGATATATCCCCTGGTCCGAGAGGTGCGCGACCGCGATTGCCCGGAGGGGCCGCGCCGAATGTCATCGAAGCTGGCACAGTGGGAGGGGGAACGGACCGGTTCCCGCGACCGTTGTAACCGAGGGGACGAAAGGAGGAGCGCATGACATATGACCGGCTCGTGTGCGCGAACTGCGCCGGACCCGTCAACCAGGGCCGCTGCCCGGTGTGCCGGGCGAACCGGGGGCGCCTCCAGCGGGAGGACCCCTTCTCCGGCGGTCTGAACCCGGTGGCGCTCATCGCGCTGCTGGTGATCCTGGTGGCCGCGCTGGCACTGGTGGCTCAGCAGACGGCGTAGTTCCTCAGCCGCCACGTCCCGATCAGACTCACATACGGAAGGGCCCGGACACCTTTACGGCGTCCGGGCCCTTCCGGCTGTTTCCTGCGAAGAAGCTGCGCAGCTACGCGCCTGCGTGCCTACGCCCGCGTCCCTACGCGGTCTGCTCCTGCTGCTTGCGCCAGCGGATCCCGGCCTCGAGGAAGCCGTCGATCTCGCCGTCGAGCACCGCCTGCGGGTTGCCGACCTCGAACTCCGTCCGGAGGTCCTTGACCATCTGGTACGGGTGCAGGACGTAGGAGCGCATCTGGTTGCCCCAGGAGCTTCCGCCGTCCTTGAGGGCGTCCATCTTGTCCTTCTCCTCCTGGCGGCGCCGCTCGAGCAGCTTGGCCTGGAGGACGTTCATCGCGCTGGCCTTGTTCTGGATCTGCGAGCGCTCGTTCTGGCAGGAGACCACGATGCCGGTCGGCAGGTGCGTGATGCGCACCGCGGAGTCGGTCGTGTTGACGCCCTGGCCGCCGGGGCCCGAGGCGCGGTACACGTCCACGCGCAGCTCGCCCTCGTCGATCTCGACGTGGTCGCTGGACTCGACGACCGGCAGCACCTCGACGCCCGCGAAGGAGGTCTGGCGGCGGCCCTGGTTGTCGAAGGGCGAGATCCGGACGAGACGGTGCGTGCCCTGCTCGACGGAGAGGGTGCCGTAGGCGTACGGAGCCTTGACCACGAAGGTGGTCGACTTGATGCCGGCCTCTTCCGCGTACGAGGTCTCGTAGATCTCGGTCGGGTAGCCGTGGCGCTCGGCCCAGCGCAGGTACATGCGCTGGAGGCGCTCGGCGAAGTCGGAGGCGTCCACGCCGCCGGCCTCGGCACGGATGTTGACCAGCGCCTCGCGCTCGGCGTACTCGCCGGAGAGCAGGGTGCGGACCTCCATCTCGTCCAGCGCCTTGCGCACGGAGACCAGCTCGATCTCCGCCTCGGCGAGGGTGTCCGCGTCGTCCATCTCCTGGGCGAGGTCGAACAGCACCGCCAGGTCGTCGATGCGCCCGCGCAGGCTCTCGGTCTTACGGACCTCCGCCTGGAGGTGCGAAAGCTTGCTCGTGATCTTCTGGGCGGCCTCCGGGTCGTCCCACAGGGACGGCGCGGCGGCCTGCTCCTCGAGCACGGCGATATCTGCCCTCAGCTTGTCGAGGTCCAGGACGGCCTCGATCGACCCCATGGTCGAGGAGAGGGACTTCAGCTCTTCGGAAACATCGACGACTGCCACGGGTCCAGCGTAGCCGGTCCCCGGGGGGCGCTCTCCGGCCAGGCCGAATCACCCGTACTAATGGCGGGTCGCACGGGCGTACGCTCACGGTATGACCGTCTTCCTCGTCAAGCGCCGCCATGTGGACCACATGCGTGTCACGACGACGAGCTGTCCGCCGCCGGACCACACCCAAGCCTGATCCACCCCGATCCGACTTGGTCCTGTACGCGGCCTCGCGGTCCCGGCGCCAACCCTGCCGGCGGCCCTCCCCAGCCGCGGCCCCCGCCATCCCTGGGGACAGGACCCCGTGACATCCCGAAACGGAGCAGTCATGCCGTCCGCGCACCCTTCTGCCTCTTCTCCTTCTGCTTCTTCTCCTTCTTCTCTTTCACCCTCGCTTCCGGTCCTGGACCTGTCCCACGCGGACGATCCGGAGCTGCGCGATTCCTTCCGCAAGGAACTGCACGCGGCCGCCCGCGACAGCGGCTTCCTGCACCTCACCGGGCACGGGGTCACCGCCGCCGAGACCGCCCGCATCCTGGAGCTGACCAGGGCGTTCTTCGCCCTTCCGGAGCCGGACCGGCTGGCCGTGAGCAACCTGAACTCCCCCCACTTCCGCGGGTACACGCGCATCGGACACGAGCTGACCGGCGGCGCCTCCGACTGGCGCGACCAGCTCGACGTGGGCGCGGAGCGGGCGGCGCCGGAGGTCGGACCGGACGACCCGGCATACCTGTGGCTGGAGGGCCCGAACCAGTGGCCGGCGGCGCTGCCGGAGCTGCGGGACGTGGTGCTGGAGTGGCAGTCCCGGCTGGCGGTGGTGGCCCACCGGCTGCTCCAGGAGCTGCTCGTCTCGATCGGCGCCCCGCCCGACTTCTTCGACGCGGCCTTCGCGGACCGGCCCCACCTGCACACGAAGCTGATCCGCTACCCGGGATCCGCCCCGACGGGCACCGACCAGGGGGTCGGGGCGCACAAGGACTACGGTTTCCTCACCCTCCTCCTCCAGGACTCGGTGGGCGGGCTCCAGGTGGTCCGGGACGGGGCCTTCCTCGACGTACCCCCGCTGCCGGGGGCCTTCGTGGTCAACCTGGGCGAGCTGCTGGAGATCGCTACGGAGGGGTACCTGACGGCGACGGACCACCGCGTGGTGAGCCCGGCGGGGGCCGTGGAGCGGTTCTCGGTGCCGTTCTTCTACAACCCGCGCCTGGACTCCGTCATCGAGACGGTCCCGGGCGACTACCTGGACGCGGCGCCCGGGATAGCGCACGACGCGTCGAACCCGCTGCACGCGGAGTACGGCCGCAACGAGCTGAAGGGGTGGGTCCGCGCCCACCCGGCGGTGGCGCGGCGCTGGCACCCCGAGCTGACGGGGGCGTAGCCCCCAGGGCCCCGCGGGGCCGGCCCGAGCCGCTGCGCGGGCGGGGCAGGGCCACTGCGCGGAGCCAGTCCCCTACCCGCGCTTCGCCCGTTCCCCGGGGCTCCGCCCCGGGGGCGCCGCCCGCGGGGTCTGGGGCGGAGCCCCAGGGGGTCCGGGGCGCAGCTCCGGGGAACGGTGGAAGGGCGGGTAGGGGACTTCGCCCCGCGGGGCCCACCCACCCGCACCCTGCGGCTACGGGGCCGTAGAGCCCGACTGCTTGCTGTCCTGGGGCGGCGGCGCCGAGTCGGAGGAGACGGCCAGCCAGCTGCCGACACCAACCGCAGCGGCCAGCGCAACCGCGGCAGCGGACAGCGCGAGCCGCCGCTTGCGTACGGTCTCCGCCCGGTGCCGCGCGGAGCCGGGCCGGTGCCCGCCGGCGGGACGTGGGACCCGGGCCGTGCCCAGCGCCCCGCCCGCCAGCTCGTCCGGTCCCGGCACCCGCATCGAGGTGTGGGTGTCGCGGTTGGAGTCGGTGGAGGAGCCGGGGACCAGCGGAACCACACCCCGCCGCCGCACCGGATCGGCGGCTGCCTCCGGTTCCAGGAACTCCGCCTGCTCCGGTTCGTCCGGCTCGTCCACGTCCAGCGGCGGCATCCCCGCCAGCAGCGGCAGCAGGTCCCGCAGCCGCAGGGAGAGCTCGGAGGCGCGCAGCCGCGAGGCGGGGGCCTTCGCCAGGCACTGGACCATCAGTTGCCACAGCTCGTCGGGGATCCCGGGCAGCGGGACGACGGTTTCCGTCACGTGGCGCCGCAGCACCGCCCCGGGATGCCCGCCGCCGAACGGCGTGAAACCGGCGAGGAGTTCGTACAGCACGGTGGCCAGCGCGTAGATGTCCACCGCCGCGCGCGGCGGCAGCCCCTCCACTATCTCCGGGGCCAGGTAGTCGGGCGTGCCGATGATCCGGGTGGTCGGGGCCGAGGCCCGTCCGCCGGTGGCCCGCCGGGGGGAATCGATGAGCTTGGCCACGCCGAAGTCGGTGAGCAGCGCCGGATGCGCGCCGCCCGGGCCGAGCGGGCCCTGCATGTCGAGCAGGACGTTCTCCGGCTTCACGTCCCGGTGCACGACCCCGGCCGCGTGCGCGGCGGCCAGCGCGTCGGCGACGTCCGCGACGATGGCGACGGCCGCCTCGGGGGCGAGCCGTCGCTCGCGGTCGAGTCGGGTGCGCAGGTCCGTACCGCGGACGAGGTCCATGACGAGGGCGAGGTCGTTGCCGTCCACGACGAGGTCGCGGACGCAGACGACGTGCGGGTGCTCCAGGCCCAGGAGAGCGCTGCGCTCCTGGACGAAGCGTCCTACGAGTTCCTGGTCCGACGCGAGGTCCTCGCGCAGCAGTTTGACGGCGACGGGGCCCTCAGGCCCCTCGCCCAGCCACACCGTGCCCGCGCTGCCGCGTCCCAGGATCTGGTGCGCGGTGTACCGGCTGCCGATCTTCCGTGCCACAACTGCTCCCTCAGCGGCTGGCCTACGCACCAAAGCTACGCGGCCAGGTGGGTGTTGGAGTCCACGGATCGCGGCGACCTTCACTTCTGCGGGCGAAATCACGTCCCGGAAGTCGACAAATCCACGAAGTCACCGACGCAAGGCCCGGTTCGAGCGGTTTGTGCCGGTACAGCGCGCCCAGTCGGGGCGGGGTGGCTCAGGAGCCCGTACCGCCCGTGGAGTTGCCGAGCTCGGTGACCCAGTCCACGACGTCCGAGCCCCAGGTCCACACCTGGTCCCACCAGCCGCGGCCGGTGCCGACCCACTCCTGGAGCGGGGTCAACTCCCAGACCAGCCAGCCCGCGACGAAGAACACCAGGATCATGACCAGGCAGCCCTTGAGGCAGCCCAGACCCGGGATCCTCACCGGGTTCGCGCTGCGGCGGCGCGGCTCGCGGGGTTCCCGCTGCGGCGGCTGCTGACGCGGCGGCGGACCCTGAGGGGGCTGCTGCTGGGGCGGTGGCTGGGGCTGGCGGTACTGGGGCTGCTGCTGAGGCTGCTGGTACTGCTGAGGGTGCTGCTGCTGCGGCTGGTAGTGCTGCGGCGGGGGCTGCGGCGCGTACTGCTGCTGCGGGTACTGCTGCGGCTGCTGGTACTGCTGCGGCGGCGGACCCTGCCGGTACGGCTGCTGCTGCGGAGGCTGCTGCGGTCGCTGAGGCTGCTGCTGGGGCCGCTGAGGCTGCTGCTGCTGCGGCGGGCCCTGGCGCTGCGGCCGGCGGCGCAGGGGATCCTCGCTCGGGTCCAGGTACTGGATCTGCGTCTGCTCGTTGCGGTCGCGGGCGGCCTGCATCTGCGACTGCCACGGGTGCGGCGAGTCCGGCCGCTGCACGGGCGGCATCACGGAGGTCGGGTCGGCGCCGGGCGCCCCCGTGCTCGGGAGCACGGACGTGGCGTCGGCCGCGCCGACCGGCGGCATCACGCTGGTCATGGCGTTGGGGTCGTAGGCACCCATCGGGGAGGCCCCGGGTGCGCCGGCGGACCCCCCGGGCAGCATCTGCGTGGCGTCCGCGGCGCCCGGGGTCTCGGGGACCGGCGCGGGCGAGGGGTCGGGCGCGAGGAGCGCGCCGACGCCGAGGGCGGCCTCGACCTCGGCGCCCGTGGAGTGCACGCCGATGCCGGAGGCGACGACGCGCAGGCCGCGCGCCAGGGTCTCCGCGCTCGGGCGTTCGCCCGGCTCCTTGCGCATGCAGCGCTCGATGACCGTCCACAGCGGCTCGGGCACGTTCGGCGGGCGCTGCGGATCCTCGCTGAGGTGGCGGTGCAGGACCTCCAGCGCGGTGCCGCCGGCGAAGGGCGGCCGGCCGGTGAGGAGCTCGTAGAGCAGGATGCCGGCGCCGTAGATGTCGACGGCGGAGGTCTGCGGGCGGCCCTCCGCGGACTCGGGGGCGACGTAGGCCGGGGTGCCGACGAACTCGTGCGTGCGCGTCAGGCCCGGGGAGTCGGCCAGGCGCGCGATGCCGAAGTCGGTGAGCATCGGCTTCATCTGGCCGTCGCGCTCGTCGACCAGGACGTTGGCGGGCTTCAGGTCGCGGTGGACCACGCCGTCTGCGTGGCTGGCGGCGAGCGCGTCCGCGATCTGCGCGGTGAGCAGGCTCGCGGCGACCGGGGTGAAGGGGCCGTTCTCGCGCAGGTACCGGTGCAGGTCCGGGCCGTCGATGAGGTCCATGACGAGGGCGAGGAGATCGCCTTCGACGACGAGGTCGCGGGTGCGGACGATGTTGGGGTGGGTCAGGCGCAGCAGGACGGAGCGCTCGCGCAGGAAGCGCATGACGATGTCCGGGTCCTGGGCCAGCTCCTCCTTGAGGACCTTGATGGCCACGGTCTCGCCGGGGTGGCCGGCCACGGCCGCCTCCGCACCCGCCGCCTCACGCTGGCGGGCGCGCCAGACGGTGCCCGTGGCGCCGCGCCCGAGCGGCTCCTCGAGCAGGTACTTGCTGCCGACTGGCCGCACGTCGCGCGCTCCCTGCTGTCGTCGATTCCGGCGAGTGATCCGCGCACGGTCCGCGCTCGGTCCACGCTCGTTCCGCGCTTGGTCCGTGCTTGGCCCCGTGCTTGGTCCACGCCTGATCTGCGAAATGGTTTTCCGGCCCACTCTAGGGCTTGTCCCGAGGGAAGACGCGGGGTGAGGGAGGTTGGTTGCCGCACATATGCACGAAGGGTGATGTTTGCGGCGTATGCCGGGGGCGATTTTCCCGGCCATCCTGTCGATATCCGATCGGCCCGCTTGCAGGTCCGGCGCCGGTCCGCGACCGATCAAGATCACTTGCCGGTGGGTGGCGGGCGTGTTGAGGACGACAGGTGCGAGGATGCACCCGTACGGAACGGCCGGGACGGGAGCCCCGCCTTCCGGGCAGACCTGACCGGACGACGCGTCCGTGCCGGGTGGGGGCGGACGGACGGGCACCACATGCCGGCGGCAATGCCGGCGGCACGGGTGATCCCTCCCGCGGTCCCTGCCGGGCGCACACACCGCGCACCGCGCAGAAGGGACCGCTGACGGCGATGCAGATCCGGCTGACCGTCCTTGGGTCGGGGTCGCGCAGCGGCCACCAGACCGCCACCGCGACCGCCTCCGGCGGGGGCACCGGCGGAGGAGGTGCGCCGGCGAGCTGTGACGTACTCGTCACCGCCCCCGCCGGTACCGCGCTGTCCGCGGTGGCCTCCGGGCTCGCGGCGACCGTCGGCGGACCCGACACCGGGGGCACCGTCGTGCTGTACGCCGGTACGGAGCGCCTGGACCCCGCGCGGTGCGCGCTCGGCGAGCCGCCGCTCGTGGACGGGGCGGTGCTGTCGCTCAACGTGCCCGGCCCCGACGTCCGGACGGACGGGACCGCGGCCGCCACCTCCCTCGGAGACAGGCCGCAGCTGCACGTCGTGGCCGGGCCGGACGCCGGCGGGGTGCACCTGCTGCACCCGGGGGCGATCCGGATCGGACGCTCCGCCGACGCGGACGTCCCGCTGGACGATCCGGACGTGTCGCGCCTGCACTGCACCGTGACGGTGCTGCCCGACGGGCGGGTGGCGGTGGCCGACCTCGGGTCGACGAACGGTACGACGCTCGACGGAGCGGTGGTCGGCGCGGAGCGGGTGGCGCTCGCGCCGGGGGCGCTGCTGCGGGTCGGCGAATCCACGCTCCGCCTGGCCGTGGGCCCGGCCCCCGCGCCCCTCCCCCTCACCCCCGACCTGGAGGGCCACCTCTCCGTCCCCCTCCCGGGACCTCACCCCGACGCGGCTCCCGGCCACCCCGATCCCGTGGTCGCGGGAGATACGCAGGGCACCCCGGCGGGGGCACACCCCGGGAGCGGCGCTTCCGGCGGAGCACGGACCGGCGCTACGTCAGGTGCCCCGGCGGGGGCACGCCCGGACGGCAGCACCCCCGGCGGAGCCTGGAGCGGCGCTACGCCCGGCACCCCGGCGGGGGCACACCCCGGCAGCGGCGCCTACGGCGGAGCACGGACCGGCGCTACGCCCGGCACCCCGGCGGGGGCACACCCCGACGGCAGCACCCCGGGCGGAGCCTGGAGCGGCGGGGCCTACCCCGACGCGGGAGGTCGGGGAGCACAGGGGCAGATCCCCCACCCCGCCCCTTCCCGAAACGGGGGCTCCGCCCCCGACCCCGTGCGGCCCGGGTACGCCGCCCCGGGCGCGCCCGCGGCGCACTGGGACGGCAGCGCCGGGACGGTCCCCGCCGCCCGGGGTGCCGAACAGCACACCGGAGGCGGCCGGGACGCGTCCGGCTCCGCTTCCTCCGACCCCTGGCCCTACGGGGAGACCGACCAGGACGGCGACGCCGGCTCCCTCCGCGCAGGCCGGATCGCCAGGCCCGCGTCCGGGTCCGGGTCCGGCACCTCGGGTGCCGGGCAGCACGCCGGACCGGCACACCAGGGCGCGGCCCCGGGCCACTACGCCGGACCGGCACACCCGCCCTCAGCCCCGGGCCGGTACACCGAGGCCGCACGCCCCGGGGCAGCCCCCGGCCCGTACGGCGGAGCAGCACACCCCGGCGGGCACGCCGAAGCAGCGCACCCCGGCGGAGCCGGACAGTACGGCGGCGCGGCGCGCGGCGCCGGCGCCGGTGCCGGTGCCCCAGGGCCGCACGCCGGAGGGTCGCAGCCCGCCGGGGCGTCCGCCCCGTACGCCGGAGCACCACACGAGGCCGGACCCGCCGGGCCGTACGGCCACCCCGGGGCGGGGTCCTCGCCGCAGACCGGGGTCGAGCATCACGGTGCGGGCGGCTGGGAGGAGTCCGAGCCGGCCCGCGGGGCCGAGCCCCGTCGTGGGGCGCGTCGCGGGATCGGGGCCTGGGCGCGGAAGTGGGTGCGCGGGGCCGAGGCCGCCGAGGTGGAGGTGGTCGCCGAGACCGCGACCGCCGTCGCCGTGCGGCCCGGCTCCGACGATCCCGCGACCCTGTTGCTCACCGCCCTCGGGCCCGCCCCGCGGCTGTGGGCCGGGCCCGCCGGGCTCGATGTCACGCTCGGCGCGGGCAGCGAGGTCGCGCTCCGCGAGACCGGCGCGCTCGGCATCGCCGGTCCGCGGGCCCGGCTGACCGGTGTGGCCCGCTCCGTCATCGCGCGGCTCGCGGCCCTGCACGCCCCCGGCCAGCGCCTGGAGATCGTGCTGATCTCCGCCGACCGGGCCCGCCCGCTCGCCGAACGCCGCCGCGACTGGGGCTGGCTCGGCTGGCTGCCCCACGTACGCCCCGCGCACGGGCAGGACTGCCGGCTGCTGCTCGCGTACGACCGCGATCAGGCGGCCGCCCGCGCCGGGGAGCTGACCCGGCGGCTCGACGACGGGCCGCTCGGCACGCACTGGGCCGCCGCCGGCCCGGACGCGGTGCGCGAGGCCTCGTACGGGTACCGGGGCCCCTTCACCCTCCTGGTCCTCGACGGGGACCCCGGTCCCGGGGCGCTGCGGGACATCACCGGCCGGCTGACCTCGCACGGGCCGGCCGCCGGGATCCACGTGCTGGCTCTGGCCGAGGCGCCGGCCGCGACGCCCGCCTCGCCGGTCGCCGAGACCTTCGAGGCGGCTTGTGCGGCCGCCCCCGCCTTCCGGGACTGCGGGACCGCGGCCCTGCTCAGCGGTGATGTGGCCACGACCGTACGGACCTTCGCGGTCTCGGGCGGCAAACCGGCCGCCTCCGGCGGGACGGCCACGGCGGACGCCGTATCGGCGGCCTGGGCGGAGCGGTTCGCCCGCGCCCTGGCCCCCCTGAAGGCCGACTCCCCCGTCACGGAGGGCGGTTACCGGCCGGCCGCCGCCAACCTGCCCCAGACCTCCCGCCTGCTGGACGAGTTGGGGCTGGCCCGGGCCACCCCGGCCTCCCTGATGGCCCGTTGGGCCGCCTCCACCGATCAGGGGCAGCCCGTCGGCGGGCTCGCGGAGATAGTCCTCGGCACCGGCCGGCGCGGGCCGGTGGGCGCCGAACTGGTCACCGACGGGCCGCACGTGCTGATCGAGGGACCCGCCGGCAGCGGCCGTACCGAACTGCTGCGCACCGTGGCGGCCTCCCTGTCCGCGGCCGCCCGGCCCGACCGGCTCGGCCTGGTCCTGCTCGACGGGGCCGGCGGCGAGCGCGGCGACGGCCTGCTGCCCTGTACGGAGCTGCCGCACGTCTCGGCGCACCTGGTCGCCTCGGACCCGCTGCGGATGCGGGAGTTCGCTCAGGCGCTGGGCGCGGAGCTCAAGCGGCGGGCCGAGCTGCTGGACGGGGTGCCGTTCTCCGAGTGGCACGCCGCGCGCGAGGTCTCCGACCGGATGGTCTCGCCCCGCCAGCCCACCCCCGGCGAGCTGCGCGGCGATCTCGAACCCCAGCGTTCCGGCACCCTGCGGCTGCGCTCCTCGGCCCCCCGCACCGATCCGGCGGCCGGGCCCAGCCCGCTGCCCCGCCTCGTCGTGCTCGTGGACGACTTCGACGCACTGGTCGCGCCGGGCCTGGGCAGCACGGGCCGGCCCGCCGCCGGTTCGGTGGTCCGCGCGCTGGAGGCGGTGGCCCGGGAGGGAGCCCGCCTCGGGGTGCACCTGGTGGCCACCACTGCCCGCCCGGACCGGACGGCCGACACCGAGCTGGCCCGGCTCACGACCCTGCGCGTGGAGCTCGACGCCCCCGACCAGCCGGGCCCCGGCCGGGGCGTGCTCCGGTACGCCGACGGGCGCACGGTCCCCTTCCAGGGCGGCCGGGTCACCGGCCGGATCCCCCGGACGGCGACGCTGCGGCCGACGGTGGTGCCGGTGGAGTGGGAGCGGATGGGCGATCCGCCGGCCCGTCGCCCGGTCCGCGAGCTGGGCAACGGCCCGACCGACCTGGCGCTGCTGGCCAGCGCCCTGGACCGGGCCTCGCACCTGGTGTCGGCGGTCCCGGTGCTGTTCCCGCCGGCCCCCTGAACCGGGCCTGAACGGGGTCCCACCCGACCCCGACCCGACCCCGACCCGGCCCCTGCCCGGCCCCCCGGGCAGGCCCCCGAGCGGCACTCCGCACACCCCCGTACGCCGCGAGGCGGTATTGCGGGGGTGCGCGGGGCGGCGTAGACCTTGTGGCACGGGACACACCATCGCCAGCGAGGCACCGGGGGCAGCGCCATGCGCAAGCAGGGAACGAGCCGCACGAAAACAGCTCGTACGCATCACACTTGGGCCGCTCTGGCCATGGCCGGCGCGCTCGCGCTCAGCGCGTGCGGCGGTGACGGCGACGGCAAGGAGCCCGCGAAGGGCACGGACGGCACCGGCACCGCCACCGCGGGCGGACCGGTCGTGGCGTTACCGCGTCTCGACGGGGAGAAGCTGGAGGTCGCCGCCGTCTGGACCGGCGCGGAGCAGGCGAACTTCCTCAAGGTCCTGAAGGAGTTCGAGCGGCGGACGGGCGCCACGGTGACCTTCGTCCCGGCGCAGGACCCGATCGTCACCTTCCTCGGCTCGAAGATCGCGGGCGGCGCCCCACCGGACGTGGCGCTGCTCCCGCAGGTCGGGGCACTGGTCTCGGCGGTCAAGAACAAGTGGGCGAAGCCGGTCGGCGCCGACGCGCAGGCCCAGCTCGACCAGAACTACTCCCCCGGCTGGAAGACGCTGGGCGCGGTCGACGGCACCCAGTACGGCGTCTACTACAAGGCCGCCAACAAATCGCTGATCTGGTACAACGCGAAGGCCTTCGAGGCGGCGGGCGTACGGCCCCCGGCCACCTGGAAGGAATTCCTCACGGCGGCCGACACCCTGTCCGCGTCGGGTACTCCGGCGGTTTCGGTGGCGGGCGCCGACGGCTGGACCCTGACCGACTGGTTCGAGAACGTCTACCTCTCGCAGGCGGGTCCGGAGAAGTACGACCAGCTGGCGAAGCACGAGATCAAGTGGACGGACGACAGCGTCAAGCAGGCGCTGACCACGCTCGCCGAGCTGTTCGGGCGCAAGGACTTCCTCGCGGGCGGCCAGAGCGGGGCGCTGGCGACCGAGTTCCCGAAGTCGGTGACGCAGACCTTCACCGGCGGCGACCGGCCGGCCGCCGCCATGGTCTTCGAGGGCGACTTCGTCGCGGTCAACATCGCCCAGACGGAGGCGAAGGTGGGCACGGACGCCCTGGTCTTCCCCTTCCCGGCGGTCGGCGGCACGGCGCCGGTGGTCTCGGGCGGGGACGTGGCCGTCGCGCTGAAGGACTCGAAGGGCGCGCAGGCGCTGCTGACGTTCCTGGCCTCGGTGGACTCGGCGCGGATCCATGCCCGTGAGGGCGGCTTCCTCTCCCCGAACAAGGCGCTCGAACCGACCGCGTACCCGAACGACATCCAGCGCGGCATCGCCGAGGCCCTGATCGCGGCGGGAGACCGCTTCCGCTTCGACATGTCGGACCAGGCTCCGGCGGCCTTCGGCGGGACCCCGGGCGCCGGCGAGTGGAAGGCGCTCCAGGACTTCCTGGCGAACCCGGCCGACGTGGCGGGGACGCAGGCGAGGCTGGAGGCGGACGCGGCCAAGGCCTACGGGAACTGATCCCGGTGGCCTCCTCCACCGGATCCCCGGCGGCCTCCCCCACGGGACCCGCCGGGGCCTCCCCCGCCACCGCCCCGGCGGCGCGCCCCGCCGCCAACCCCCGCTCCCCGAAGGGCAAGGAGACCCGGCGCCGCCGGCTGACCGCCGCGGCGTTCCTCCTCCCCGCCCTCGTCCTGCTCGGCGCGCTCGTCGTGCACCCCATCGGCTACTCGCTCTACCGCAGCTTCTTCGACCGCTCCGGCGAGGAGTTCGTGGGCGCCGGGAACTACGGGGAGATCCTGCGCGACGACACGATCCGCACCGCGCTGGGGAACACGGCGCTCTGGGTGGTACTGGCCCCGGTCACCGCCACCGCGCTCGGGCTGCTCTTCGCCGTGCTGACCGAACGGGTGCGCTGGGGAACGGCCTTCAAACTGATCGTCTTCATGCCGATGGCCATCTCGATGCTCGCCGCGGGCATCATCTTCCGGCTCGTCTACGACGCCGACCCCGACCGGGGCGTGGCCAACGCCGTCTGGGTCGGCGTCCACGACACCTTCGCCGAGTCCTCCGCCTTCCCCAAGGCCCGCCCCGGGCGGGACTCCCCGCTGGTCCCGGCGGACGGGGGCGCGTACGTGACCCGCGATCCGGTACGGGCGGGCGTGCCCGCTCCGCTCCCGCTGGTCGGCATCGCCCCGGAGTCCCTGCCCCCGGGAACGCGGACGGCGCGGCCCGCCGCCGCCGAGCCTGGGAAGGTCACCGGCACCGCCTGGCAGGACTTCACCCGGGGCGGGGGCGGCACGACGAACACGGTCGACGCCACCGAGTCCGCGCTGTCGGGGATGCGGGTCGAGGCGGTCAAGGACGGCCGGGTGGTCGACTCGGCGAGGACCCGGGCCGACGGCACCTTCACCCTGTCCGCCGCGGCCGACGGCGCCGTGCTGCGGCTGCCCGCCTCGAACTTCCGGGAGGCGTACGGAGGCGTCGAGTGGCTCGGCCCGACGCTGGTGACCCCGGCGGTGATCGGTGCCTACGTGTGGATGTGGGCCGGGTTCGCGATGGTGCTGATCGGGGCCGGGCTGGCCGCCGTACCGCGCGAGCTGCTGGAGGCGGCGCGGGTGGACGGGGCGAGCGAGTGGCAGGTCCTGCGGCGGGTCACGGTGCCGCTGCTGGCGCCCGTCCTGGCCGTCGTGCTGGTCACCCTCGTCATCAACGTGATGAAGGTCTTCGACCTGGTCTTCGTGATCGCGCCGGGCGCGGTGCAGGACGACGCCAACGTCCTGGCGCTCCAGCTGTACCGGACCTCCTTCGGGACGGACGCCGATCCGGGGCTGGGCAGCGCCATCGCGGTGCTGCTGCTGGTGCTCGTGGCTCCCGTCATGGCCTACAACATCCGCCGGATGCGCCGGGAGGCCCGCCGATGAGCACAGCGCCGCGCACGCAGCCCCGTACCCCGTCCGCCCCGCTCCCCGCCCCTGCCCGCGTCCCTTCGACCGCGCGGTCCCTCGCCGCCCGTGCGGCCGGCGGGGCGCTGCGCGTCTTCCTCATCCTCGCGGGGCTGTTCTGGCTGCTGCCCACGCTCGGGCTGCTGGTCTCCTCCTTCCTCTCCCCCACCGCCCTGAACGACGGCGGCTGGTGGCAGGCGCTGACGGCGCCCTCCCGCCTCACGGCCGACAACTACGAGCGGCTGCTGGCCAACGAGACCGTCACCGGCTCGCTCCTCGACACGGCGGCCATCGCCGTGCCCGCCACCCTGCTCGTCCTGGCGCTGGGGGCGTTCGCCGGATACGCCTTCGCCTGGCTGGAGTTCCCGGGCCGCGACTGGCTGTTCCTGCTCGTGGTCGCGCTGCTCGTCGTACCCGTCCAGGTGGCGCTGATCCCGGTCTCCGAACTCTTCGGTTCCATCGGCCTGTTCGAGACCACGGCGGGCGTGGTCCTCTTCCACACCGCCTTCGGGCTGCCGTTCGCCGTGTTCCTGCTCCGCAACTTCTTCGCGGAGATCCCGCGCGAGCTGCTGGAGGCGGCCCGTCTCGACGGGGCCGGCGAACTGCGGCTGTTCACAAGGGTGGTGCTGCCGCTGGGCGGTCCGGCGATCGCCTCGCTCGGCATCTTCCAGTTCCTGTGGGTGTGGAACGACATGCTGGTCGCCCTCGTCTTCGCGGACTCGGCGCATCCGCCCGTGACGGTCGCGCTCCAGCAGCAGGTACGGCAGTTCGGGAACAACATCGACGTGCTGGCGCCCGGCGCCTTCCTGTCGATGGTGGTGCCGCTCGTCGTCTTCTTCGCCTTCCAGCGGCAGTTCGTCTCGGGGGTGATGGCGGGGGCGATCAAGTAGAGCGTTGTGGATCACGGCGTTGACGTGCGTGGTTGACGCTCCGTAACCCGAATGCCGCACCCTGCGTAACCCGATCACCACGCCGGGGGTTCCTGGGCCATATGCCCGCGCCGACCCCTGGATGTGCCGTGCCCCGGTTCAGCGTCATCGTGCCCGCGTACAAGGTCCAGGCGTACCTCCAGGAGAGTCTGGACTCGGTCCTGACCCAGTCGTACCCGGATCTCGAACTGATCGTGGTCGACGACGCCTCCCCGGACGCCTGCGGTTCGATCATCGACGACTACGCGGCGCGCGACCCCCGGGTCACCGCCGTGCACCTGGCGCACAACCTCGGCCTGGGGCCGGCCCGCAACGCGGGCCTGTCCCGCGCCACCGGCGACTACGTGCTCTTCCTCGACGGCGACGACGCCCTCGCCCCCGGCGCCCTGGAGGCCATCACCGACCGGCTGAAGGCCACCGGCTCCCCGGACGTCCTCGTCTACGACTACGCGCGGACGTACTGGACCGGCGAGACGGTCCGCAACAGCCTCTCCCACCGGCTCTGCGAGGAGGGACCGGCCAGCTTCCGCCTCGCAGACCGCCCCGCGCTCCTCGGCATGCTGATGGTGGTGTGGAACAAGGCCTACCGCCGCGAGTACGTGGAGCGCGAGGGCCTCTCCTTCCCGCCCGGCTTCTACGAGGACACCCCCTGGACCTACCCGGCGCTCCTGGCGGCGGAGTCGGTCGCCGTCCTCGACCGGGTCTGCGTGCACTACCGCCAGCGCCGCACGGGTTCGATCCTGACCACGTCCACCCGCCGCCACCTGGACGTCTTCGACCAGTACGACCGCGTCTTCGGCTACCTCGCCACCCGCCCCGAGCTGGAGCGCTGGCGGCCCGCCGTGCACCGGCGGATGGCCGAGCACTTCTGCGCCCTGTACGCGGACCCGCGCCGGCTCCCGCGCGCCGCCCGCGCCGAGTTCTTCGCCCGGGCCTCGGCCCTGCTGCGCCGCTACCGGGTGCCGGGCCCCCGTCCGCTGTCCCTGAGCCGCACGGACCGCACCCGCCACCTCCTGATGCGGCTGGGCACGAGGCGCACGTACCGCCTCCTGTCCCTGCTGCGCTCGGCCTCGCTCACGGCGGGCCGCGCCGGGCTCACCCTGGGCCGGGGCCTCGGCGAAGCCGCCCTGCGCCTGCACTACCGCGCGCAGCGCCTGCTCCCGCTCCGCCCGGAGCTGGCGGTCTTCTCCGCGTACTGGCACGGCGGTTACGCCTGCAACCCGGCGGCGATCGAGGCCAAGCTGCGCGAACTCGCCCCGCGCATGCGGACGGCCTGGATCTGCGACCCGGCGCACGCCTCGACCCTCCCGCGCGAAACGACCCTCCTGCGCCCGGGCTCGGCGGCGTACTGGACGGCCCTGGCCCGCGCCACCTACCTCGTCACGAACGTCAACTTCGACCGCGGGCTGGTCAAGCGTCCCGGCCAGATCCTCGTCCAGACGCAGCACGGCACCCCGCTCAAGCGGGTCGGCCTCGACCTCCAGGACCGCCCGGCGGCCACCCCCACGACGGACTTCGCGGGCCTGCTCCGCGGCGCGGACCAGTGGGACTACCTGCTGTCCTCGAACCGCCACTCCACGCTCGTCTGGGAGAAGGCGGTCCCGTCCTCGTACACCACGCTCGAGTACGGCTACCCCCGCAACGACGTGTTCCACCGGGCGACCCAGGCGGACGTCCTGGAGCTGCGCGAACGCCTCGGCATCCCGCCGGGCTCCACGGCGATCCTGTACGCGCCGACCCACCGCGACTACCGCCGCAGCCGCCCCGCCCACCTGGACTTCGACCGGATCCTGCGCGACCTGGGCCCGCGCTACACGATCCTGACCCGCACCCACCTCACGTACGCGGGCTCACCCGCCCCGGACCCCCACCCGCGCCTCCTCGACGTCTCCTCCCACCCCTCCGTCGAGGAACTCTGCCTGGCCTCGGACGCGTTGGTGACGGACTACTCGTCCCTGATGTTCGACTACGCGTCCCTGGACCGCCCGATCGTCATCCACGCCGACGACTGGGAGGCGTACGAGGCCTCCCGCGGCACGTACTTCGACCTCCGGGCCTTCCCCCCGGGGGCGATCGCCCGCACCGAGGACGAGCTGGTGGACATCTTCTCGACGGGCCACTGGCAGGGCTCCCGCTCCGCCCAGCTCCGCGCGTCGTTCCGGGCCCGGTTCTGCACGCACGACGACGGCCAAGCGGCGGAGCGCGTGGTGCGCCGCGTCTTCCTGAGCCAGCCGACCGCCCCCATCACCCCCCTGGAAGACCGCCGCCCCACCCCGGCGGCCCCCTCAGCCACCCCGGAACCCACCCTGGCCCACCTGACGACGTCCCGCTGGCCGTAACCACTCACAGCCATTCGGGGTCTGGGCGTCTCCAGCCGTCCGGGGTTTGCCCTTTCAGCCGTCCGGCGTTTGAGGACCGGGGTCTGGGGCGGAGCCCCAGGGGGTCCGGGCGCAGCCCGGTACCCCTCCCAGCCCGTCCGGCGTTTGAGGACCGGGTCAGGGCCGGCCCTGGGAACGGGCGAAGGGCGGGTAGGGGACTCCGCCCCGCGCAGCGGGAGCCCCTCAGGCGGCCGGCCCGGCCGTCAGCCCGGCGACGACCGACCGCGCGAGGTCGTCCAGATATCCCCCCGGGACAACGTCCCGCACAACGACCTGCCGCCAGTACAGCGGCCCGATCACCAGATCGAGCGCCCGCCCCGCATCCACCCCCACCGGCAGCTCCCCCCGGGACACCGCCTCGGAGATGATCCCCTCCGCCATCCGCCGCTGCCCCTCCAGCAGAGCGCCCCGCACCGCGTCCGCGATCTCCGGATTCCGCGCCGCCTCCACCAGCAGGTCCGGGATCACCGCCGAGGCCACCGGATGCCGCAGCACGTGCGTCATCACCTCCAGCAGCGCCCGTACGTCCCCGTAGAGCGACCCCGTCGACGGCACCGGCAGGCCCTCCGTCGCGAAGGCGCCGACCAGGTCCAGCACCAGGTGCAGCTTCGACTTCCACCGGCGGTACACCGCCGTCTTCCCGACGCCCGCCCGCCGCGCGATGCCCTCGATCGACATCCGCGCGAAGCCGACGGTGGCCAGTTCCTCGACGACCGCCGCCCGGATCGCCTCGGTCACGTCCTCGCGCAGCACGGCGGCCCCCGCGGGGGCTCTTCGGGCGGAGGGGGCAGGGGTTGCGCCGGCGGCAGGCTCAGGAGTCATGAGCAGAGCATATCCCGCGACGACGATACGGTTGCGTTCCGACGTCGAACGCCCTACCCTCGCCGTAGCGACGATACGGACCCGTCCCGTCGTCAGCGACGCCCCGACCCCGTCGAAAGCGACCCAAGTGACTGCGACCACCGCACCACCCCCGGCCCCCGCCCCGGCGAAAGATCCCCAGGTCAGGGCCAAGCACAAGACCCCGGACCCCATCGCGGAACTCGCGGCGGCCCACGATCTGACCCTCAGCGGAGCCCGCCCCACCCTCCCCCGCTACCTCGCGCAGCTCTGGGGCCGGCGCCACTTCGTGACCGCGTACGCCACCGCCCGGATGCACGCCCAGTACAGCCAGGCCAGCCTCGGCCAGGTCTGGCACCTGATGACCCCGCTGCTCAACGCGGCCGTCTACTACTTCATCTTCGGCATCGTGATGCACGCCCAGCGCGGCGTACCGAACTACATCGTCTTCCTGATCACGGGTGTCTTCGTCTGGGACTTCATCGGAAGCTGCGTCAACGCCTCCACGCGCGCCGTCCAGTCCAACCTCGGCCTGGTGCGCGCCCTGCATTTCCCGCGCGCCTCGCTGCCGCTGTCCACCGTCGTCCAGCTCTTCCAGCAGCTCCTGATCACCATGGGCGCGCTGGTCATCCTGCTGCTGATCTTCGGCCAGACCCCCGCCCTGAGCTGGGTGCTCGCCCTGCCCACCCTCGTCCTCATGGCCGTCTTCTGCGCCGGCTGCGCGATGGCCATGGCGCGGATCGGGGCGAAGAGCCCGGACGTCAGCCAGCTGATGCCGTTCATCCTGCGGACCTGGATGTACGCCTCGGGCGTCATGTGGTCGATCGACCAGATGCTCAAGACGGACCACCTGCCGCACTGGGTCTCGATGGCCCTCAAGCTCAACCCCGCCGCCGTCTACATCGACCTGATGCGCTTCGCGCTCATCGACACGTACACGGCGCACCAGCTCCCGCACCACGTCTGGCCGGTTGCCCTGGGCTGGGCCCTGCTCGCCGGCGTCGGCGGGTTCGTTTTCTTCTGGAAGGCAGAGGAGGAGTACGGCCGTGGCTGACACCGCAATCGGAAGCGCAACCGTGACCCGGACCCCGACCGTCATCGCCGACGACGTCCACGTGATCTACAAGGTGCACGGCTCGGGCGGCCGCAAGGGCGGCGCGACCGCGGCCCTGAGCCGGATCTTCTCCCGCAAGCCCGCCACCGGCATCCGCGAGGTGCACGCCGTCAAGGGCGTCAGCTTCACCGCGTACAAGGGCGAGGCCATCGGCCTCATCGGCACCAACGGCTCCGGCAAGTCCACCCTGCTGTCCGCGATCGCCGGCCTGCAGCCGGTCGCGAGCGGCCGGATCTTCTCGCACGGCCAGCCGTCCCTGCTCGGCGTGAACGCCGCCCTGATGAACGACCTGACCGGCGAACGCAACGTGGTCCTCGGCGGCCTCGCCATGGGAATGTCCAAGCGGCAGATCCGCGAGCGCTACCAGGACATCGTCGACTTCTCCGGCATCAACGAGAAGGGCGACTTCGTCAACCTGCCGATGCGCACCTACTCCTCCGGCATGGGCGCCCGGCTGCGCTTCTCCATCGCCGCCGCCAAGGACCACGACGTCCTGATGATCGACGAGGCCCTCGCCACCGGCGATGCCGCCTTCCAACGCCGCAGCCAGGCCCGCATCGAGGAGCTCCGCGAACGGGCCGGCACCGTCTTCCTCGTCAGCCACGGCATCGGCACGGTCCGCGAAACCTGCGACCGCGCGATCTGGCTCGAATCAGGCGTCCTGCGCATGGACGGCCCGTCGGCAGAGGTCTGCGACGCGTACGAGGAATTCACCAGCAAGCGCTGAACCGGAACGCGAACGGGCCGGGCCCGGAACCCCCCAGGGGGGTCCGGGACCCGTCCGTTTCTTTCCGACGGAGCACCAAGGCTCCGTGCGAGCCCGAAGCAGCGACCGCATCGTCCGCATGGCGACGGACAGGTTCGCCAGATCGAAGTCGTCGGACCCCTGGATCTCGTCCAGAGTCGTCCGCGCACGCCCGATGATCGCCGCGTTCTTCTCCTCCCACGCCTTGAAGCGCTCCTCGGGAGTCGAGGTCCCGTTCCCTACCGCCAGCACGTCCGCGGTCAGCGCCGCGTGCGCCGAGAACAGGTCCTCGCGGATGGAGGCGCGGGCCATCGACTGCCAGCGGTCGGCCCGCGGCAGTTCGATGATCCGGTCCATCAGCTGGGTGATGTCCAGCCGGTCGGCGAGGTCGTAGTACACCTCGGCGACGGCCAGCGGCTCGACGCCCGTGCGGTCGGAGATCGCGACGATGTCCAGCGTCGGGAAGGCGGAGGAGAACCCGGCCACCTTGGCCGCCAGCTCCTCCGGCACGCCCTCGCCGATCAGCTCGGCCATGACCGCCTCGTACCACTCCAGGTCCGCGCCGCGCACCAGCTTCGGCAGGTCCGACCAGACCTGCGTCACCCGCTCGGTGAAGAGCTCGATGGTCTCGGTGATCTCGAGCGGCTGCGGCCGGTTGTTCAGCAGCCAGCGCGTACCCCGCTCGACCAGCCGCCGCGAGTGCAGCCGGATCCGGGTCTGGACGTCGGCGGCGACCTCGTTGTCGAGGGCCTCGACCGCGTCCCACACCCCGGCCAGACCGAAGATCTCGCGGGCCGCGAGCTGCGCCCGGATGATCTCCTCCAGGGAGGCTCCGGTCTCCTCGCGCAGGCGGTGCAGGAAGGTCGAGCCACCGCTGTTGACGGTGTCGTTGACCAGCACCGTGGTGATGATCTCGCGGCGCAGCGCGTGCCCGTCGACCTGCTCGGGGAACTTCGCGAGCAGCGCGCCGGGGAAGTAGGCGTGCAGCAGGCGGTTGAGGTACGGGTCGTCCGGCAGCTCGGTGTGGATGAGCTCGTCCGCCACCGTGATCTTGGTGTAGGCGAACAGGACGGCCAGCTCCGGCTGGGTCAGGCCCTTGCCGTTGTTCAGCAGCTCGCGCAGCTGCCGGTCGTTGGGCAGGAACTCCAGGGCGCGGTCCAGCAGGCCGTCACGGCCCAGGCGGCGCATGAAGCGCTGCTGGGCGTGGAGCAGGCTGGGGGCCTGGGCGGCGCCGTTGGCCAGCGCCACGTTCTGGGCGTAGTTGTTGCGCAGCACGAGCCGGCCGACCTCGTCGGTCATCTCCGCGAGGAACTTGTTGCGCTGCTTGACGGTCAGGTCCC